>JANPKE010000578.1:0-7922 GCA_031425875.1 Nitrospirota bacterium | reverse complement strand
GGTCGGTTTGAAGGGCTGAGGAGTGTGAGTCTCCTCGCAAGGAACGGGCAGACGCTGGAAACCAGCGTCACCCATGTGAGGCGGGCTGGGGCTGGATTTATTCTTGGTTTGAGCGGTGTAACCACGCCGGAGGCCGCGAGTCTCTGGCGGGGTGGATTCATCCGAACGGTTCGGGGAATCGTGCCTGAGCTTCCGGATGGGCAATACTACGAGTGTGATCTCATCGGTCTTGCTGTCTATACCGAGGAGAGTCAGTTGATCGGTGTGCTGGAAGAGATCTTGGCCGTGCCGGGGAATCCGGTGTTTGTGGTTCGCCAAGGAGCCAAAGAGATCTTGATCCCTGCCGCGAAAGAATTGGTGAGCGCCGTCGACGTGGCAGCTGGCACAATGACCGTCCGGCTGATCGACGGATTGGGTGAGTAGTATGTTGCGGTTCGATGTGCTGACATTGTTCCCGGGCATGTTCGCTCCGGTCTTGACGCACAGCATGCTCAAACGAGGGCAAGACAAGGGGCTGCTTACCGTGAAGGTGCATAATTTGCGAGACTTCACGGCGGATCGCCACAAAGTGGTCGATGATATGCCCTATGGAGGCGGGGCCGGCATGGTCATGAAGGCCGAGCCGATTCTTCTTGCGGTTGCCGCGATCAGAGATGAAGCGCAGGCGAGCGGTGAAGACATTCGGATGATGTTTCCAACTCCTCATGGGCGGCCGTTTACGCAAGACTATGCGCAGCAGTTGGCGGGTGAGCGCCGACGAATCGTCATCCTGTGCGGGCATTATGAGGGGGTGGATGAGCGTGTCCGTATGACCATCGCTCCTGAGGAAGTTTCACTCGGAGATTATGTGTTGACCGGAGGTGAGTTGCCGGCGCTCGTTTTGATCGATGCAGCGGCCAGACTTGTCCCTGGCGTCTTGGGCGATCCCACTTCTGTCTTGGAAGAGTCGTTTTCTGATTCGTTGCTGGAGTATCCGCAGTATACGAGGCCCGCAGAGATTGGAGGAGTCGGTGTGCCCGACGTCTTGCTCTCGGGCCATCATGAGGCCATTCGCTTGTGGCGTCGAAAACAAGCGTTGCGCAGCACGTATCTGCGTCGCCCCGATCTTCTGCAAGGTCGGGTGTTCACGAGGGAAGATCAACAGTTGTTGGATGAATTAATGAGCGAGGGCCTTTTGACGGCCACGACATCACGTTGGGAGGAGGAGGGTTAAGTCCATGAATCAGTTGGAGCGAATTCAGCGGTCCTTGACGAAGAAATCAGCGCCACACTTTGAGATCGGGGATACCGTCAGGGTCCACGTCAAAGTCATCGAAGGCGAAAAAGAGCGTATCCAGGTCTATGAAGGAACTGTGATCGCGCGCAAGGGAAGTTTGAATACCGAAACGTTTACGGTCCGAAAACTTTCATACGGAGTTGGGGTCGAACGGATTTTCCCGGTGCATTCTCCGATCGTCTCCAAGGTTGATGTGATTCGGCAGGGGCGCGTTCGACGTGCGAAGCTGTACTATCTGCGCGGTAAGAAGGGCAGGTTTGCCAAGGTCGAGGAGCGGGAGTTTGTCGGAGGGAGCAAATCCTCGGCACAACCTCCGGCTGCTGAAGCGGAGACCGTGACGGCCTCCTAGCCGTTTCTTCGGAGCACATGTTCCCTCACAGCGGGGGCGATCGCGTGAGTCGGTGAAGGGACGTCCGATCTGATGGGACCCACCGAAGAGTTCGAGCGGGCGGCCCGGCTGTGTGGGTATCGTCGTATTGCCGGCATCGATGAAGCCGGACGGGGTCCGTTAGCCGGTCCGGTCGTTGCCGCCGCGGTTGTCTTACCGGTCCGCTGTCGGCTCTCGGGGATCGATGATTCTAAGCAGCTGTCCGAAGGGGAGCGAGCCCGATTGTATGCCGCGATTCTTGAGCATGCCGTGGGGATGGGAATCGGATCGGCGGACGTCGGTGAGATCGATCGGCTCAATATTCTCGAGGCGACCAAGCTGGCGATGCGGCGAGCCATCGATCAGCTGGCTCCTCCCCCTGACTATCTGCTCATTGATGCCGTGACGCTTCCCGGGATCGGAATCCCTGAACGGCCTATCATCAAGGGAGACTCCCTCTCCCGCTCGATTGCGGCAGCCTCCATCATCGCCAAAGTTACGAGGGATCGTCTCATGGCAGAATACCATGACATGTTTCCCGAATATGATTTTCTTTCGCATAAGGGGTATGGCACGAGAGAACATCTGCAACGATTGGCGCGCCATGGCCCCTGCTCCATCCATCGCCGAACATTCACGCCGGTGCACGAGGCGGTCCTCGCCGCGCAGCGTGAGTCGTCCCGACGGATGAGCGCCACGGTGCTCGAACAGTAACAGCATGGTCACTTCAGACCCCCGCCATCAGTTTGGCCAAGCCAGCGAAATGCAGGCCGAACAGTTCTTGATGGCCAAGGGCTATCGCATTCTCGATCGTAACGTACGGACCAGGCTTGGTGAATTGGACCTCGTCGCGGACGATCATGGTGTCGTGGTCTTCGTCGAAGTGAAGGGCCGGACCACAGACGCCTTCGGCGGGGCTCTGCTGGCGGTGGATCACCGCAAGCGGGTGAAGCTGACGAAACTGGCCGCGCAGTATTTGGCCCAACGGCATTGGTCCGATAAGGTCTGCCGATTTGATGTGGTGTTGGTTCAGGGGAGAGCTTCCGACCAGGGGCGGATCGAACATCTCCAGAACGCATTTGACGTTGCCGAACACTGAGGGTGTTCGTCGTTACTCGAAGGGGTTTCCATGGATGCCATCATTCAACTCATCCATGTGTCAAAATGGCACGATCGCAGAGCCGCGTTGTCCGATGTCACCTTTGAGATCGAGAAGGGGGAGTTTGTCCTGCTCATGGGCGCGAGCGGGGCCGGGAAGTCGACTCTGTTGCGCATGTTGATCGCGGAGGAGCAGCCGGACGAGGGCCAGATTTTCGTTCACGGCAAGAATGTGACCAAGCTCAGAGCATCCGAGATTCCCTATCTTCGACGGAAGGTCGGGGCGGTGTTTCAAGACTTTCGTCTGTTGCCGAAGAAATCCGTTTTCGACAATGTGGCGCTTCCGTTGATTGTCCAAGGAGCCTCCGAGAAAGATATCCGCCGTAAAGTGACGGAGGCATTACGTGCGGTCGATGTTGATCACAAGAACGATCAGTTGCCGAACGGCCTTTCAACGGGGGAGCAGCAGCGGGTGTGTATCGCGCGGTCGATCGTCAATGGGCCGGTGGTGCTTCTGGCCGATGAACCCACCGGCAATCTTGATCCAGAACGAACCAGGGAAATTATTGAATTGTTTAAATTGATCAATGCTCGAGGGACGACCGTGGTTGTCGCGACGCACGATCCTCATGTCCTGAAATATGTGAATCGGCGGGTGATCACCTTGGTACAAGGGGTGTTGGTAGCAGAGCGAAGAGTCGGGGAAGGGGTCGGAGGATGAGACGCCTGTTTTATCTCGTTCGCGAAGCGTGGGTGAACATGCGGACCAATCGGACGACGACGATCGTCGCGATTCTCACCACCGCATTTGCCCTGGCCTGTGTCGGCATCTTTCTGTTGCTCTATGTGAATCTTCGGAACGCAGCGGGGTCGCTTCAGGAAGATGTCAAGGTTATGGTCTATTTGGAGGATCGACTGCCGAGCGAACCGGTGCGAGAACTCGAACGAACACTCAAGACCGATCGTATGGTCGATGGGGTGCTCTTTATTTCAAAAGAACAGGCGTTGGGAGAATTTCGAGTCCAATTTCCCAGTGAGTCGCACTTACTCGAAGGGCTTGGGGAGAACCCGCTCCCGGCCTCATTCGTTGTGACTCTTGCGCCGAGCTTTCGTTCTCCGGACGCCATGAAAGCGTGGGTAGAACGAGTGCAAACAATGGAAGGTGTCGCGAAGGTCGATTATAATCAAGAGTGGAGTAGTCTGTTGGCCAGACTGATCGGATACATCGAGCTGGCGGCGATCGGGGTGGGGATCCTCCTTTCCGCGGCTGCAGTGACTATCATCGGGAATACGACCAGACTCGCACTGTTGGCCAGACAGGAGGAGATCGAAATTCTTCGCTCGATCGGAGCCACACGTACATTCATCCGTATTCCCTATTTTCTCGAAGGAGCCGTACTCGGAGCCTGTGGTAGCGCGCTGTCGTTGGGGATTCTCAAGTTCGCGTTTGAACTGTTCCGGCAGCAGATTCAATTGACGGGCCGCTTTAGCGGGATCGAAGGCATGATCTCTTTTTTTCCCCTTTCGGTGTGTCTGGCGCTCGTGATGGTGGGAATGGGGCTTGGCTTTGCCGGGAGTGTGGTGTCGCTTCTACGTGTTGGAGACGGGCGGGCATGAGAGGCTCCTGTGCCATCCTCCTCTGGTGTCTTGCGGTGGGAGGAGGGGTGGCATCTGTGGCGGGTGCGGCGAATGATCCGATCTCTGAAAAGATCGAGCGTGAGAGAAAGACGCTTGAGAAGCTGAAGGGCAAGATTGAGGAGAAACGGAAACGCGCCGAGGCGGCAGAGAAAAAACGAGACTCGGTGCTGCAAGGGCTCCAATCCCTGGATGAGCGACTGGTGCATCATCGACAAGATCATCATGAGATCAACAAGAAACTGCGACAGAAGGATCGAGAGATCGACGAGATTACGGACCGGCTGGGGGCGATGCGAACCGGTATTGATGCCCGACGTGAGGCCATTCTTGCCCGACTCCGTGTACAGTATATGGAAGGGCGGTTTGGGCGTGTGAAGGCCCTCTTAACAGCGGACTCGTACAGCGATTTTCAGCGTCGTGGACAATACCTCTCGGTGGTGTCACACAAAGACTACGAATTGTTGGAGACATTCCGCGCCGATATGGAGCGGATGAAGCAGGTCGAGCGTCAGCGCGCCGAGGCCAGAGTCGGTCTGGTTGCCTTCAAGCAAACCATCGAGAAAAAGCTGGCCGACATCCGAGTGCTTCAGAGAGAGAAGAAAGTCTATTTAGTGAAGATTACGCACGAAAAGGACTCCTATAATCGCACGGTCGACGAACTGGAACGTTCCGCGTCCCGGGTGGATGGCTTGTTGCATGAGTTGGAAACGCGCCGACGTGCCATGGCCGTGCCCCCTCCCCTGTCTTCACCATCGGCGCATGGAGTCCGAGGTACACTTTCGTGGCCGGCCGATGGAAAAGTCGTGTCGTTCTTCGGGCGCCAGAAACATCCGACGTTCAATACGTATGTGCAGCGCAAGGGCATTGAAATTCGAACTGTAGAGGGAAGTCTCATCCATGCCGTCATGACCGGGAGTGTGGTCTACGCGGACTGGTTGAAAGGCTACGGACTCGTTATAATCTTAGATCACGCCAACGGGTTCTTCTCCCTTTATGCGCATGCCTCCAAGATTCTGGCCAAAGCGGGTGAACAGGTGGCTGAAGGTCAACCGATTGGGGAGACGGGGGATACGGGCATGATTGGAGAAAATACTTTATACTTCGAGTTGCGGGAAGGGGCCGAGCCAGTCGATCCGCTCCACTGGTTGGCCAAACGATAAGCATGGCCTTCTGGGTGTATTCTGATCGGAGGGTCCGACAACTCAGGAAAGAAGGGATGTGAAGATTATGGAACAGCAGCCTCGGAAGAAGTCTTGGGTGGTCGTGCCGATGATTGCCCTTGCGCTGCTCGGTGGACTCGTCATCGGAAAAGGGTGGGAGCGGACCGGTCATGCGGGTGAAACCTATGAGGAGCTCAAAACCTTCTCCGAAGTCCTGAACCAAGTTCAGAAACATTATGTCGATGAGACGAAACCGAAGGATCTCATTCAAGGGGCCATCCGTGGCATGCTGTCGACGCTCGATCCACACTCAGCCTACATGACTCCGGAGATGTATAAGGAGATGCAGGTTGAAACCAGGGGAGAATTTGGGGGAGTCGGCATTCAAATCGGTGTGAAGGACAACCGGTTGGCCGTCATTGCACCGATCGAAGGCACGCCGGCCCATCGAGCCGGGATTAAGGCCGGCGACTTTATCACTAAGGTCAATGACGACACGACAAAGGACCTGACCTTGATGGATGCGGTCCAGAAGATGCGAGGACCGAAAGGCAGTAAGGTCAATCTCACGATTCAACGAGATGGCACATCGGACCCATTGGTATTCACCCTCGTCCGAGACACCATTAAAATTGAAAGCGTGAAGTCGAGAGTCATTGACAACCTTGGTTATGTCCGGCTCACTCAGTTTCAGGAAGCCACTGGACGAGATCTCTCCAAGGCGATCAAACAGTTCAAGGAACAGAAGGTCCAAGGAACTATTCTTGACCTGCGAAACAATCCTGGCGGGTTGCTGACCGCGGCCGTCGATGTGTCCGAACAATTTCTTCCCAGTGGGAAACTGGTCGTGTATACCAAGAGCCGAGAAGGAAAAAAAGACGAATGGTTCGCCAAATCCAAGGATCAGTTGGAGGATCTACCGGTCATTGTCCTGGTCAATGAAGGATCCGCGAGCGCATCGGAAATTGTCGCCGGAGCGCTGCAAGATTATGGACGAGGCCTTGTTGTTGGGACCACCTCATTCGGAAAGGGATCGGTGCAGACGATCCTCGCGCTAGGTGACGGTTCTGGGCTTCGTCTGACGACCGCAAAGTACTATACGCCAAAGGGCCGGTCCATTCAGTCGACCGGCATTACGCCGGACATCGTCGTGAAGCTTTCAGCGCCGGTGGTGGCTAAAGCGTCTGAGGGGAAACCTGCTGAAAAGGAGGCGGAACCAAAGGCAGTCAAGCCGCCGACAGGAAAGGAAACCTCACCTCAGAATGGCAAGTCTCCGGACGAGGGAGGGCCGAAGAGTGGGACGCCTCCACCGGCATTGCCTGAAGTCGGGGGAGAACTTTCGCTTGAACAGGACGCACAGCTTCAGAAGGCTGTGGAATTGTTGAAGAGTTGGAAGATATTCAAGGACCTCAAGACGTCCTAAGGTTCTCGAGCATGAATTCGTTCCTGAACGGCCTGGAGTAAGCGCTCTTCGGACCCTGAAAAGCTCGGCAGGGTCCGAAGCAGGTGCGAGCGGGTAATCTGCTCGAGGTCGTCGAGCGTCCGTATGCCGAGGCGGAAGTATAGGTAGGTCACGAGCGACTCGGAAAGTCCTGGCAAGCTCGCCCAGCTCTTCACCTCCATCGGGAGCGGCGTTTTCAGCTCTTCGTAGGCACGGATGATGCCAGTCTCAAGAAACTCTTCTATTTTCTTTGCCAGGTCAGCCCCGATTCCATCAATCTCCTCAAGCCCCTGGCGCTCAACCAGGGTCGCCACATCTTCATCGATGGCCAGCAGCGCATCTGCCGCCCGCCGATAGGCCCGCACGCGATAGGGGTTGGCGCGTTGGGCCGAAAGGAGATCGGCCATCGATCGGAAGATGGTGGCGAGTCGCTGGTTGTTCTCTTTCATGTGTAGGACCGTGAAGTTCTATTGTGCGGTTTCCTTGGTCCTCCAGGCAAGGGGCACTTTGTTGACAAGGTGAATTCTACTCTCATAGGATGACAGGCGTGCAGGATGCAATCCACATCCATGTGAATGGGGAAGCACGGACTTGGCGCAGTGGCGCAACGGTCGCTGAGCTGTTGCAAGATCTGGATATACGGACGGAGCGGGTGGCAGTCGAGTTGAATCTTGAAATTCTGGATCGTGCGGTGTTTGATCAACGGTCGCTCAACGATGGGGATCGAGTCGAGATTCTCGGGTTTATCGGCGGCGGGTCATTGTAGAGGACACTATGGCGGACGATCGGCTGATTATTGCGGGGCGTGAGTTCAAGTCCCGCCTGTGGGTCGGGACAGGGAAATATAAGGACTTTGCCGAGACGAAAAAAGCGATTGAAGTCTCTGGCGCCGATGTCGTGACGGTTGCGGTACGTCGAGTGAATATCACCGATCGATCGAAG
>JANPKE010000577.1:0-5209 GCA_031425875.1 Nitrospirota bacterium | reverse complement strand
GCCTCTGCGGTCAGCGATGTAAAGTCAAAGAGTCGTGAATCCATCAAGAGCGAGGGCGCGACGTTCGTCAATGCCGCGGCGATGCTGTCGGAACAGCCGGGCGACTCTCGCTCCCATTGCTGAAGAAATGCTTTCACTCTCTTTCGCTTCAAACCCTCTTGAGAGCCGCAGAGGTCGCAGGGAATGATTGGGAATCCTCTCAGCTCAGCATAGCGTGCAAGATCGGCCTCTTTCACCAACGCCAGTGGACGGATGACCAGATGCCGTCCATCCTTTGAACGCAGTTTTGGTGGAATCGCTTTCAACTTGCCTGTATAGAAGAGATTCAGGAAGAGCGTTTCGACAATGTCGTCCCGATGATGCCCGAGCGCGATTTTCGTGGCCCCCAGCTCACTGGCGATTCGATAGAGATGTCCCCTGCGAAGGCGCGAGCACAAGGAGCACGTCGTCTGCCCTTCGGGAATCAGTCGTTTCACAATCGAATACGTATCGCGTGACTCGATGTGGAAGCGGACTCCTCTACTGGTCAGATAATCCGGCAGGACGTCCGCCGGAAATCCCGGCTGCTTCTGGTCGAGGTTGACGGCAATCAAGTCAAAATGGATCGGTGCGCGGGGTTGCAGCACGAGTAGGATGTCAAGTAAACCATAACTGTCTTTGCCGCCCGACAGACACACCATGACTTTGTCGCCGTCCTCAATAAGGCGATAGTCAGCAATCGCTTGCCCCACCAGGCGGCAGAGGCGTGTCTGAAGCTTCTCGGTTTCTTCGTCGAGTTTACGACGTGGCGTGGCGGCGGCAGGGATAGGCATGGCGCGATTGTAGCCGCTCTGGAGCTGTCCTGTCGACCGTCCACTAGTACATGGAGCAGATAGTACATGGAGCAGACGAACCGCCTATGATGCAGTCCATTCTCTTTGTCTGCACGGGAAATGTATTCCGCAGCGTGACGGCTGAATATGCGGTCCGGGCACAGAGCGATCCACATTCCTGCTACCGAGTTGAATCAGCTGGCATCAAAGCCTCGCCTCAATCGGTTCCCCTGGTGGTCTGTCACCCACTGATCCGGAAAGGCATCGACCCCTCTGCGCACATCCCACAAGCACTGACCAAGGAACTGATCGATCGGGTTGATTTTATTATTGCCATGAGTCTGAACCATCGTGAGTTTATTCAGCGGCAATTCGGTCTGACGGTTCCACTCTTCAATGAAGTGTCCCTCGGCAAAGAAACCCCGATTCTCGACCTGCACGAAGCGCTGCCTGATTGGGAGCGAGATCTCGTCCAAGCGCGAGACTATGTGGAGTCGGTCATCGACCACATTTGGGCATCCGTACCGGCATTGATGGCACGACTTTCACAGTTTCCCGGACACCGAGGGCCCGTGAAACCGTAATCCCAGTTCAAACTGGAACAGGTGTGGACAATTTGTTCCTCTCTCGCTCCTCGAAGGTCAGTCGCATCAGCCTCACCAGCAGCTTGAACAAAGAATGCTATAGTTTTTCATGGGCGATACCGACAGGCCCTATGGAGGATGACGTGTCTCATGGACCGTACGGTTTCCGACGTGCTCAAGACTCCGGCTGTTGGCCTCGACGAGCCGACATGGGCCTCCTGGCCCGACGACGCGTTATTGGATCTCCCGATGTGCGATCTGCACCTCGGACTCAAGGGCGGGTTTCTCGAACAGCCGATCACAGAGTTGACCCGTGAGCTGGAAGAACGTCACTTGCTGTTTCGCCCGCACTTCTGGCTCTCCAATGAATGGTTCACGCCCGATGGGATTCCCGGCATTGCGGTGCCCTTCTACCTGGCTCATCCTCGCCTCGCGAAACTCGAACTAGCCCAAATGCTGGAAGTCGAAGGCGGAACAACGGAATGGTGCCTGCGCATTCTCCGCCACGAAGCCGGCCATGCCATCGAGAACGCGTACAAGATCCGGCGGCGCAAAACACGCCAGCAGATTTTCGGCAAGTCGTCCCAACAGTACCCGATGTATTACTCGCCTCGTCCCTATAGCCGGAGTTTCGTCCGCCACTTAGATTTATGGTATGCGCAGAGTCATCCGGATGAAGACTTCGCTGAAACCTTTGCCGTCTGGCTGACACCGGACTCCCTATGGGAGGAGCGATACCGTGGCTGGCCCGTTCTGAAGAAGCTCAGATATGTCGATGGCCTCATGAACAACCTCCAGGGCATCTCTCCTTCCGTCACCACACATGAAGAAATCGATCCGCTTCCCAATCTCAAGAAGACCCTTCGCGAACACTATGAGCGCAAGCGAAGGCATTACGGCGTTGAGCGCCAGTCGCAGTATGACCCGGATCTCAAGCGGCTCTTCTCCCACCTGCCCAACCATGCAAATAGGCCAAGTGCGGCCACCTTTCTCAATCGGTTTCGCCGCGAAGTTCGACGCAAGGTCGCGAGTTGGACCGGCGAGTATCAATACACGATCGACCAGGTGCTGGAGGATATGATTCGTCGATGCCGTGAATTGAATCTGCGAGTTCCCGTAGCAGAAGAGCAGGCCAAACTCGACTTCACCATCCTCCTGACCGTCCACACCATGAACTTCTTGCGGAGTGGGCGCCATCGGGTGGCCTTATGAAGCGACTGCGCGTCCTCGTCCTCATGCATGAAGACCTCGTCCCGCCGGAGCAGGTGAATGGTCACGATCTGAAAACCGTCGCGTGGCGGACAGAGCACGATGTCGTCTCCACATTGAAGAAGCTCGGGCATGAGGTCCTCCCGCTCGGCGTGAAGAGCGAGCTCGACGTGATCCATTCGGCTATCGAGGGTTGGAAGCCGGACATTGCCTTCAACCTACTCGAAGAATTCGACGGCGTCGCCGTCTACGATCAGCACGTCGTGTCATACCTCGAACTCCTGCACCTCCCCTACACCGGCTGTAATCCGCGCGGCCTGATGTTGGCGCGCGACAAAGCATTAACAAAGAAGGTCCTGTCTTTTCACCGCATCCCCTATCCAGAATTCATCGAAGTTCCTCAGGGACGCACGGTCAGACGGCCCAAAGGGCTCGCCTTCCCATTGATCGTCAAATCCGTCAGCGAAGAAGCCTCGTTGGGTATCTCCCAAGCCTCGATCGTGGAGGACGACGACAAGCTGGGCGAGCGGGTAACCTTCATCCACAATAGTGTGGGAAGTGGCGCCCTAATCGAGCGGTATATCGAGGGTCGTGAATTCTACGTGGGGATTATCGGCAACGGCCAGTTGCAAGTGCTGCCGGTGTGGGAACTCATCATGGACAAGCTACCGGACGATGCCAAACGCATCGCGACCGAGCGAGTGAAGTGGAGCCGGAAGTATCAGCAGAAGTATGGCATCACGTCGCGGGAGGCTGACAACCTGCCAAAGGGGAAGGCCGAAGACATTCAGGCTTTAGCAAAACGGGTGTATCGCGCACTCGGACTCAGCGGCTATGCGCGCATCGACCTGAGGATGACAGTTGACGGACAACTTTACGTCCTCGAAGCCAATCCCAACCCCCAGATCGCGGAGGATGAAGACTTCGCCGATTCGGCAAAGAAAGCGGACTATCACTACAAGGAACTGCTCCAAGAACTCCTGAACGTTGGCCTCCGCTGGCGCCCGGCCAAGGCGGCGTGATCGGTTACACAAATCAGCACGCCGGCCTTCCCTCTTCCACCGCACGCCTTGTTCTGCTCTCTCGAACCGGCTAGGATCAACGCAGTATGCACTGTATTCACAGTAAGCGCTCGACCCTCCATGCCGGCCCGTCTCTCTCGCCCCATGAGTAGCCCGCACGAGCGATCCACAACCACGGGACTGGCACTTGCGGCGCTCGGCGTCGTGTACGGCGATATCGGAACGAGTCCTCTCTATGCCCTGCGGGAATGTTTTCACGCCTCCCACGGCTTGACCGTGACACTCCCGACGATCGTCGGCCTGCTGTCTCTCATCATCTGGGCCCTGTTGCTAGTCGTGACCGTCAAGTACATTCTGTTCGTCATGCGAGCCGACAATCAAGGCGAAGGGGGTACGCTGTCTCTGATGGCGTTAGGACAACGCCATCGAGAGGAGTCGGCCTTTCCCTTGCGGATCAGCCCGGTGATCGCGCTCGGTTTGCTCGGAGCCTCCTTAGTGTACAGTGATGGGATTATTACACCGGCCATCTCGGTCCTCAGCGCAGTGGAGGGCATCGAGGTCGAGACGACGGCCTACCAACCCTATACTCTGCCGATCGCCATCACCGTGCTGCTCGTGTTCTTTGCCGTCCAATCACACGGAGCTGGACGCCTCGGCAGATGGTTCGGCCCCATCATGCTCATCTGGTTCGTCACCCTCGCGGTGCTAGGGATCAAGAGTGCCTTCCAGACTCCTGAGGTGTTCGCCGCGTTCAACCCCTTCTATGCCGTCCAGTTTCTCCTGGGCCATCCCACACAAGGCTTCGCCGTGCTGGGAAGCGTGTTTCTCGTCCTGACGGGAGCTGAAGCCTTGTACGCCGACATGGGGCACTTCGGGAAAACACCCATTCGCCTCGGCTGGTATGGCGTGGTCCTTCCATCGCTCGTCCTGCAGTACCTGGGACAGGGCGCCTTGCTGGCTCGGCAGCCGGACGCCGTGACCAATCCATTCTACTTGCTCGCACCAGGCTGGTTTCTCCTGCCGTTGGTGGTGCTTGCGACCCTGGCCACCGTCATCGCATCACAGGCCATGCTCAGCGGAGCCTTTTCCCTCACGCATCAAGCGATTCAGTTGGGCTATCTGCCACGCTTGCACATTCGGTACACCTCGGCTTCCCAGATCGGACAAATCTACGTGCCGGCGATGAACCTAATGATGCTAATCGGCACGATCAGCCTAGTTATACTCTTTGGCACCTCCAGCAATCTGGCCGCTGCGTACGGGATCGCCGTCGTCGGCACCATGGCCATGACCACGCTGCTGATGTCCGTCGTCGCCCGACGCCAATGGAAGTGGAGTTGGCCGGCGGTAGTCCTCGTGACCAGTCTCTTGCTGACCATAGACTTGTCATTTTTCGGGGCCAATGCGCTGAAGATCCCCCATGGCGGCTGGCTTCCGCTGGTCCTCGGTGCCGGGATTTTTCTCTTGATGACCACCTGGCATGGCGGGCGTCGGCTCATTGCGAAACACCTCTGGAGTAAAATGCCGCAACTGACCACCTACCTGAAAGACGTGCTGGCGCAGCCGCTCACCCGCGTCCCGG
>JANPKE010000576.1:0-1992 GCA_031425875.1 Nitrospirota bacterium | reverse complement strand
CAACTTGCCGATCGAAGCGGTTTCGCGTGCGGATCATATTCCATAACGTGCCAAGGCCGACACGACCCCAAGCGGCCATATGGAAGACAGATAGGGGATAGTCGGTTCCAAAGAGGAGACGGGAATGAAGCTCCGGGTAATGTCTGAGATGCAACAGCATCTTCAACCGGTGAGGTTGGGTCAGGGCCGAAATATCGGCGTAGAAGTGCGGATAGCGCCGCGCGAACTCGTGAAAGGTGGGCAGAAACTTCTCATACAGCATCAGGCCGTAGCTGCAGGCATGGGCAGCAATGACGGTTACACCTTCGTCTAATGCCAGGCGAAGTCGATCAGGATCGCCGAGTGATTGATCCTTACCGATCAGGCTGAATTCGTAGCCGACATGGCTGAGAAACGGCAACTTTCTCTGGGCCAGTGCACGGTAGAACGGTTTGTACTTCTGATCAGCCGGGTTGAAGTGCTGGGCGTTCGGTAGGACTTTGATCAGGACAGCGCCGGCATCGGCACAGCGGTGAACTTCATCAATGGCATCTTCACGCTGCGGATTGATCGAAGGGCCGGCGAGAAAGACCTCGGGATTGGCTTGTACGGTTTTGAAGACATAGTCGTTGCTGACGAGAAAGTCCGTATGCTGGCGATTGAGTAGGCCTGTCTGGTCGTAGAACCCGTCCATGCCGAGAAGCACCGCCTGCGAGACATGCTGGGAGGCGCGTAACTCCGTGAGGAGGTGATCCAGATATCGCTGATTGGCCTCCCGTGGCTCTGTCGGTGAGAGATCATGTTTCCACAGCAGAAAGCGAAAGAGCGGACTTCGAAGGAGTTTGGGTGAGATGAAGCATCCATTATCGCCATCCGGTAACGCCGCAAGATGGACGTGGCAATCGATGAGCGATTTGGTTGGTTTCATGGTCGGTCGCCATACGGAGCGCTATCCCAACCCTCCACCTCATTGTGAGATGAAAGGCGTTCCACCGCAATGCGCTTCACGGCTCGCAAATCAAGCTTGCCGGTCCCAAGAACCGGTAACGCATCGACCTTGACGAACTGGTGCTTTCCAGGAATGAACAAATTGGGTAGGCCGCTGGTGGAGATCTTTTCCAGGACGCTGGGGATGCGGGATTCTTCCAGCGTATGGAGGACTGCGAGGCGCTCTCCCTTTTTCTCGTCGGGTAGCCCGGTCACGGCAAACACTTGTGTGTCGGCTTCAGCAGCCTGCTGCAAGGCCTCCTCAACCTTGCCGTGGGGGACCATCTCGCCACCAATTTTCGAGAAACGTGACAGCCGGTCGGTAATCGTCAAAAATCCGTCTTCATCCAGGGTGGCGATGTCACCGGTAATGTACCAGCCATCCCGCATGACCTGAGCGGTCAGATCTTCGCGCCCAAGATAGCCATTCATCACATTCGGTCCCCTCACGAGCAACATTCCCGGTGTGCCGGCTGGGAGTGGTGCGTAACTATCAGGATCGACGATTTGCACTGACACACCAGGTAGTGGCTGACCGACGGTACCCCGGCGTGAAGCCGGTTGAAAGTAGCCAGCTGCGCGGAAGTCTGGGCAATTGACGGCAATGACAGGGGCGCATTCTGTGACTCCGTAGCCTTCGATCGGGCCGACACGGAACGTATCTTCGACCGCCTGAGCGAGACGGGTCGGAAGCTTTTCTGCGCCGGTGAGGATCACCCGTACCGAACTGAATTGTTCAGGGGTGCAACGGCGGGAATAGAGCTGTAAGAACGTCGGTGTTGTGACGAGGAAGGTGATGCGATATTTTCTGATCAGTTCGCCGATGGCCGCCACGTCGAGTGGAGAAGGGTGAAAGATCATCGTGGCGTTATTGAACATGACGAACCAAAACACCATGTATCCGAAGGAGTGGAAGAAGGGCAGGATGCCGAGAACCCGTTCATCCTGATACAGATGAAGAACCTGTGTTGCTCCTTGAGTATTGGAGTCGACGCTGAAGTGCGAAAGCATAACGCCTTTGGGTTC
>JANPKE010000575.1:0-2363 GCA_031425875.1 Nitrospirota bacterium | reverse complement strand
AGAGTGCCACATGAACAACTGAATGCGACGAGTCGAGTTTTCGTTCATCGCGTTGATTTTAAAGGGTAACAGTTCCTTAGACGGACCTTATGAGGATCAAGGTCCTGTATCCAGAAGGATTCAGAGATGTATCCCAACGTGAATGTGGAGGGACAGAGAGAAGGATCGGCTAGGGTGAACAGGGGGCGTGCAACCCTAGAATTCCCCTGCGTTCACTTCCCTGACTCGTTCGGCTGGGATGCTGAGAGCTGCCAAGAGGTAGTCTTTCAATTCGTTACTGTAGGGCTGGACCGCAACGGCTCGTTGCATACAGAGGAGCCAGGCATCGCGTTCTTCGTAGCCTATGGGAAATCGTTTGTGAGCGCCAGGAATGCTGATCGGTCCATAGTGTTGCTGAAACAGCCGTGGTCCCCCAAGCCAACCACTGAGGAAGTAGGTGAGCTTTTTTCGTGATTCGGTTAGATCCTCCGGGTGCATGTTTCTGATGGTTTTGGCTTCCGGCAAGGTATCCATGTTGACGTAAAATTCGTCCACCAAACGAGTGATTCCCGCAAGTTCCCCCGCTGCCTGATACGGAGTGGTGTGTGTGCTGTCTGCCTGTTCATCAACGGACATGGTCTTCACAAGGTATGCAGTTAGTGCTTGGTGTAGAAAGGCAGGGTCTGAATGGTGGCCGGATGTCTGGCACCTTCGAATTCTACGGTCAGTTCTGTCCCCGGCTTGCTGAAGTCGCGCAGAGGAAATCCGAACGCAATGGCCTTGTTGAGCTGGGGGGAACGGACAGCACTGCTGATCCAGCCCACTTCACGGTCGCCGCTATACAGTTTGGCTCCATGAGATGGAACAACTGAATCGTGAAGGACCAGTCCAACCAGCTTGCGGCGCACGTTGCCGTATGTATCCATGCGCGCCACAACTTCTTGTCCCGGATAGCACCCCTTGCTCAGGCTGAACGCTTTACCCTCAAGATTGGCTTCGGGCGGGACGATCTCTTCGTTCAAGTCCGACCCGGCCTTTGGGATACCGGCTTCGATACGCAAGGCCTCGCGCGCGTGGTTCCCGATCGCTCTGATGCCGAACTTCTCTCCGGCTTGCATGACACTGGTCCATGCGGTCAGGAGACTATCCGTAGGAAGCAATACCTCGATATCCACTTCTCCCGTTTCTTCGGTGCATAACACCAGCGCATGATGTCCACCGATTTGGGCCGTGACAAAATCGACCGGCTTCAAGTCCGTGACATCCACGCCGAACGCGGATTGCACCACATGCGCGGCCTTCGGTCCGCTGATCAACAGCAGCCCCCAACTCTCGGCACAGTTTTCCGTCTTGGCTTTGACCCCGTAGAGCAGGAATTTACGTAGGGCCTGGAACGTGGTGTCCCCGATCTCGCCCACGTCTTCCAGCATGACGGCCTCTGTCTGCATGTACAGGCGGAAGTACGTGAGCATCTTGCCTTTGTGGGTCAACAGGCTGGAATAGCGGCCTTGCCCTGGTTGGAGGGAAAGGATATCGTTACTGATGACGCTTTGCAGCCACTTCACACGATCCTCGCCCGTAACTCTGAGCTTGCCACGATGGGAGAGATCGGCGATCCCCACTGCCTGGCGGACAGCGCGATATTCGGCTGCGACATCGCCATAGTGGGTCGGTATTTCCCAACCGGCGACTTCCTCAAACGTGGCTCCGAGTTGGGCATGTTGCGCGTAAAGACGAGATTGTTTCATATTCAGTTCAGTAAAATAGGCTACAAGTCTTCAAGTCGAAAGACAGAGGAGATGACGACTTTCCGGCATTACGACTTGACGACATGACCGGCCATCAACTCTTCGACCAACGCTCTCGTTCGGGCTGAAAACTCATTGCGGGAGACGATCTTCGTCACGCCGAGCGCTTTCGCCCGGTTCCACGTATCGACTTCTTCATGATTGGCAAAGGCCAGCGTCGGAATGCCCTTCAACTGTGGATCAGCTTTCAGCTTTTCCAACGCCTGAAAGGCGTTCAGGGTCAGGTCGTTCATGTCGAAGATAATCACGCCTGGGTTCGCCGACAGGGCTTTGTCGACGATATCCTGTTGTGTCCGTGCTTTTTCAAGCTGGTAGTCCGGTTGGCGGAGTGCGTCACGGACTTTGGTGTAGAAGAACAGATCAGTGATAGCGACAAGAATAGTTTTCTGCATGGACATATGATTTCAGTTCAATGAGCTAACCAACCGTCCGAGTGCTTTTCTGGCCAGCGCGTAGTTTGGATCCAGGGCGAGGGCTTTCTTATACGAGTCGATGGCCTCCGTCCAGTTCCCTTTTCGCTCATACACGCGGCCAAGATTAAGGTGTGGATAGGCCGGATTCTCGTAACGCCTGGCC
>JANPKE010000574.1:0-2199 GCA_031425875.1 Nitrospirota bacterium | reverse complement strand
GCGTGTGCTCGTGACGCACGGCAGCAGCGAGATTCTCGCCCGCTTTTTGCGCGAGACACGAGACCTACACGTGGAGCCGCTGGCGACGGAATTCGGGGAAGAGGAGCATTAGATGCGGGCGTTTGCCGCCCTATTTGAACGTCTCGACCAAACCACGTCGACTACCGAAAAGGTCGAGATCATGGCGGAGTTTTTTCGCGGACAGGATGCCGACACCAGCGCGTGGACCCTCTTCTTTCTCTCGGGGCGAAAACCCAAACAACTGGTCGGCTCGGCAAAATTGCGGCAATGGGCCCAAGAAGTCGTACGCTTCCCCGATTGGTTGATCGCTGAGAGTTATGCCGCGGTCGGCGATACGGCAGAACTGATCGCGCTCATGCTTTCGGCTGCCGAGGATCAATTGCCGGAGACCATGAGAGAGTTGTCGCTTGGTGAATGGATGAATACGCGGCTCTTGCCGTTAGCGACGATGGACGATGCGTCACGCCGCCGCCGGATCACCGACTGGTGGCGCGAGCTTCCGACGAAAGAAACGTTCATCTTAAATAAATTGCTGACCGGTTCGCTGCGTGTCGGGGTATCCGAGACACTGGTGTATCGTTCCCTGGCGTCGGCGTTCTCCCTGACGCCATCGGTGATCGCGTCCCGGTTAGTAGGGAATTGGCATCCGACGGCCGAGTTCTTTCTGCGGCTCGGCCAGTCGGGGCATGACGATCATTCGGCCGCCACACCGGACAATACCTTGTTACCTGTGCCTTTTTGTTTAGCTGCGCCTTTAGATAAACATCCAAAGGAATTAGGGCCAATCGAGAACTGGCAATGTGAATGGAAATGGGATGGTGTCCGTTGTCAGGTGGTCAAACGAGGAGGACAGCTTGAGATTTGGTCACGCGGAGAGGAGCGGATCACCGGCACATTCCCCGATCTTGCCGCCACCTTGTCGACTGTGTCCGGTGATTGGATCCTGGACGGGGAAATTGTCGCGGGCGACTGGCGCAGTCCCGGGTCGTTTCAGACCTTGCAAATGCGTCTAAACCGCAAGAAGCCGACCCAGGCGTTAATGAGAGCCACGTCCGTATCTTTTCTCGCGTACGACCTGTTGCAATGGAACGGGGAGTCGTGGCGAGAGAAGATGCTGGTGGAACGAAGATCGGCGTTGGAAAACCTGGTCAATTCGTCCCTGAGTTCGTCCTTGGGTATTTCTCCGTTGCTCTCGGTTGCATCGTGGGAAGCGGCGGCCGGCTTGCGAGAGCAGTCGAGATGCCGTGGAGCCGAAGGGTTGATGCTCAAGGGAACTCGGACCCTGTATGAGACCGGCCGCAAGCGGGGGGTGTGGTTCAAATGGAAGGTCGATCCCTTGACCGTGGATGCCGTGCTGACAGCCGCGCAGCCGGGAACGGGACGAAGAGCGTCGCTGTACACTGACTACACGTTCTCACTCTGGAGCAACGAGGCACTCGTTCCCGTCGCCAAAGCCTATTCAGGGCTCACCGATGCGGAGGTGCGCGAATTGGACAACTGGATCAGGAAGCACACAACGGAACGGTTCGGGCCGGTCCGCATGGTGGAATCACTGCGTGTGTTCGAGATCGGATTCGAAGGCATCAGCCGCAGCGACCGGCATAAGTCCGGGTTGGCCGTCCGGTTTCCTCGCATCTTGCGAGAACGGACGGACAAGCACGTACAAGATGCGAATCGACTTGAGGACTTAACGCAAATGTTGGAGTCATTGATGGTGGGGCCCGCTCTGAAGCGACATCCAATTGAACAGCCAATCTCGCCTGGATCTCCTTCGTCGGGCGAACAGATGAGTTTGCACCTCCTCGATGAGCTGGAGTCGCCATGAAGTCCTCCGCGAAGGTGATGGCCGGCATCCGCCGACTCAATCGACGGGGACGGACCAAGCCCACGCGTACGCTCGTCGATCACCAACATACCACTTGGCCCGGTCTGTCGCCTGAAATGGCTATGCGTGACTGGCTCGTCTGGTTTGAACAACAAGGGTATGTTCCGTTTCCATTCCAGCGCCAAGCCTGGAACGCCTATTTCTCAGGCCGGTCCGGTGTGATCGCCGTCCCGACTGGCAGTGGAAAGACCTACGCGGCTCTTGGTGGTCCGCTCATTGAGCTGATGGCTCAGCCTCCCTCCGCTCCGGACCGGTTATCTATTCTGTATAACAGCCCATTGAAAGCTTTGGTG
>JANPKE010000573.1:0-11073 GCA_031425875.1 Nitrospirota bacterium | reverse complement strand
CAGCCTTTTCCGCAACAGCCACTTCAGCTCACTTTGAAAGGGGCATTGGCCGCAGCCGTTGATAACAATCCTGATGTCCTGTTGCACAAAGAACGAATTCAGGAGGCCAAGGGGCAGGTGCGAACCCAGTTGGGAGCCATGTTGCCCAATGTATCCGCCAATGTGCGACAGACCAGGCAGACACAATTTCTCGGTACCATCGGGCTCTCACCGGTGCGTACCGATCCCTTCAGCATTTTTGATACGCGGGTCATCGCCACGCAGAATCTGTTCAGCCTCAGCTTAATTCAGCGGTGGCGGGCCTCACGGGAATCACTCCAGATGACTGAGCAGGAAGCGGAAGCCAAGATATTGGACACGATGGCCAGTGTGGCGCTTACCTATATGGAAGGGTTGAAGGCCTCGGCCATGATCAAAATGCGCGAGGCGAATCAGCAGGTCATGAACGAATTACTCGGCACTGTCAGGCAACGGCAGCGTGGAGGGCTGGCCACAGGATTGGATATCGCACGGCTGGAAGCGCAGCTGGCTGCGGAGCGGCAACAGGGATCATCTGCCCGGTATGACCTTGAACATACCAAACTGAATCTCGTCAACCTGCTCGCACTGCCCACGGAAACTGCTCTCGTTCTGACCGATGAATGGCTGACAGATATGTCGGATGTCTCGACGCCGCAGGGGGCGGTGGAAGCTGCATTGAGCCAACGGCCGGAGGTTCAGGCACAGCACACCCGTGTGAAAGCTTTGGAGCTGACCTATGCTTCCATCACTGGGGAGCGGTTGCCGTCGCTGGTGGCTCAGGGAGAGTATGGGCTCATCGGCAATCGTTGGAATAACACGCTGGATACCTACAATATGGCCATGATTCTTCAGATCCCGATCTTTGACGGAGCGCAGCGTGAGGGTCGCATTGCCCAAGCTCGAAGCCAGTGGCAGCAAGAATCGTTACGCATGAGATCGGTGCTCAATCACATCAAGATGGAAGTACACGATGCGCTCGCCTCACTGGCAGCGGCCAAGGAACAAGTTGGCATTGCGCAGGCTGGATTACAGATGGCGACCAAGGAACTTGATCTTGCGCGAGAACGTTATGCCGTCCTGACCTCCACCAGCCACTTTGAACTCACCAATGGGCTTTCGTCAGTAGCCCGTGCCAGAGAAAACCTCGTTGCCGCGCTGTTCCAGCTCAACGCCGCTCGGGTGAATCTCGCCCGTGCGACCGGCAGTCTCCATACACTGAGTTAGAAGCTGTTTGAGGCGTGAGTCAGCGTTGACCTGCCGTCGCTCAGTCCCTGTGGTCCCACCAGTCTAGCAACACCTGTATCGTTGATTTCCCCGCCGATCCCATCGACGGGTTCAGAGTCTGCATTGCCTTGACTTGATCCAGCCCTTCACTCACACTCCCGGTATGTTCGATCAGACCGAAACCGACCTCTTGCGTATGTTGGCCGATCGGGCAGGGATTGGCGCCGACTATTATGACATCGCCGGAACGCACCACGTGACGACGGATGAGACGCGACGGGCCATTCTCGTTGCCATGAGTTTGCGGGTTTCGAATCGCGAGGAGCTCATTGCGGAGTTAGAGGCATGGGATAACCGGTGGTGGCTCAGAGGCTGTGAACCTGTTCATGTGCTCCGCTTAGGACGAGATGCAGGGGCCTGGTCGCTGTATGTGCCGTGCGAGAGTTCGGACGATTCTTCACTTTCCGTGAAGTGGGCACTCTGTGCGGAGAACGGAGCCAGGCAATGTGAGCGAGCGGAGGGGCCTGGTCTCAAAGTTGAAGAGACCCGCACGATTCAGGGACGCCGATTTGTTCGTATCGCGTTGGCATGTCCGCAAGACCTGCCGCTTGGCTACTACTCAGTCACCGCTCATGCAACAGGAGGCGGTACGAATACGGAAGCTATGTTCCGTCTCATCGTCGCGCCGGATCGTTGTTACATTCCTGATGAACTCCAGCAGGGTGTGCGGTGGTGGGGCGTTGCCTTGCAGCTCTACTCGCTGCGGAGTCATCACAATTGGGGGGTCGGCGATTTTCGAGATCTGGGTGCCGTCATCGAATGGGCAGGAAAACGTCTAGGCGCTGCGGTGATTGGGTTGAACCCGCTCCACGCGCTTAAAAATGCCAAGCCCTATCACATGAGTCCCTATTCACCCACCAGCCGCCTATTTCTGAACGACTTATATATCGATGTGACTCAGGTTCCAGAGTGCTGGACGGGCCCGGATGTGCAACGCCGGCTTGCCGATCCCTCAGTCCGCTCGAGGATCGACGCGGCTCGTCGATGCGAGTTCGTGGATTATGACGCGGTGAGGTTGCTGAAACGCGAGGTACTCGAACTGTGCTATCAGGTATTCGTGCGGGACAATTTCGAAGGGGTCGAACCGGAGTTGAAGGCAATGACGGATCGGGGGAGACACTTCGAGCATTTCATGGAGCGGGAAGGTGAATCCCTGGCGCACTATGCAGTGTTTCAAGCTCTGGAAGAAGAACGGCAGTCGGCCCAACAGGATTCAGCTGTCTGGGAAGATTGGCCAGAACCCTATCGAACACCAACGTCGGGGGCCGTGGAGGAATTTCGGCGTCGGCAGATGCCGCGGGTACGATTTTTCCAATATCTGCAATGGCTGGCTGCGGACCAGTTGCTTGCGGTGGTGAAGAAGACGCACGAGGCCGGTATGCCGATCGGCTTATACCATGACTTTGCCTTGGGAAGCGATCGCTATGGCGCCGATGGGTGGCTAAATCAAGAGGTCTTGGCGTTCCAGGCCGACTGCGGTGCGCCTCCTGATGCATTTGCTCCTGAGGGACAGAATTGGGGATTTTCTCCACTTGATCCATTACGTCTGCGCGCGAGCGGCTACCAGTATTTTATCCAATTGCTCCGTAATAACCTGCGCTATGGGGGAGCGATACGGATCGACCATGTCATGGCACTCTTTCGACTGTTTTGGATTCCCCGTGGTCTTCCACCGGCGATGGGAACATACGTGCATTACCGGGATGACGAACTCCTGGCGATTTTGGCGTTGGAAAGTGTACGGGCGAAGGCGCTGGTGATCGGCGAAGATCTGGGCACCGTGCCCGATTGGGTGCGCGACCGACTTGGACCAGCCGGCGTCTTATCATACCGAGTCTTCTATTTTGAGCGAGAACACTGGGGAGGGTGGAAGCCCCCGACTCATTATCCTGCTCAAGCACTCGCCGTCGTCACGACCCACGATCTTCCAACGTTGGTGGGGTATTGGGAAGGCGTGGATATCGACACCCGATCCACACTAGGCCTCTTTCCTTCACAGGACGCGCGGAACGCGATGTGGGTGGAACGGCATCGAGAAAAGGCAGGGATTCTCACGGCCTTGAAGTCTCAAGGGCTCCTACCGGCTAGTGTATCGGAGGATCCTGCCCAGGTGCCGATCATGACGACTGAGCTGGTGGAAGGTATTCATCAGTATCTGGCCCGCTCCCCTGCGTGGATGGTCTTGGCCAATATCGATGATGTTATCGGCACCCGTGTCCAGGCCAATTTTCCGGGGACGGTAGACCAGCACCCAAATTGGTGTCGGAAGTTGAGTCTGCCGGTGGAGGAGTTGACCCAAGATTCCCGATTTGAACGACTTGCGGCTCTGTTGCGTTTGACCCGCCCTCTTGTGTAAGTACTTTCGTGAAGAATTCCCTACGTTCTCGATTCAGCGGCTATGATTCTCGGCCAGGTGGAGCGAATCGATGATTGCCATGACGCATCGTGACCGTCTCGTGCTGGCCATCGCGGCTGCCTGCTTTCTCATCATCTTAGTCATTGAAGAATTCGCCCCGGCCAACGTTGTCGGTGCATATGGATATGTGTTGCCGATCTTGTTGGTGACCACCCTTCGGAATCGAACGATCATGTTGGTGACGGTGCTGGCCTGTGTCATGGCGACGTATTCAGGTCTGCTCCAACCGACGAAGCCGGGCCGGTTTCAAGCTGCGGTCATCAATCGAAGCGTCGTCGTCGGCGTTCTGCTATCAGTGGCGTACCTGGGTGTGAGCTGGGAAGAGCGGAAGGCACGAGAAGAAGCGGCGAGAGCGGCATTGGCTCGAGAAACCGAGAATTTACTCAAAGCCAACACGCAGCTGGTCCAGGCGAAAGATCAGCTGAACCGGTCAGAACGCTTGGCGGCGGTGGGACAGCTCGTGGCCTCCGTGGCGCACGAGGTGGGCACACCGCTGCACTCAATCGCGTGGCATGTCCAGGCTCTGGCTGAGGAGCCTGGTGCGACGCCAGAGATGAGGAGGCGGGTGGCCATTATCGATGATCAGCTCACGCGAGTCGTTCGAATCATTCAGGATCTACTGTCTTCTACCAGGCCGCGCCAGCCTGAGCCGCAATGGCTTCCTGTGGAGGAAGTAGTCGGCCCCTCGGCGGTCCTGATGGAACCGGCCTTCCATGAGAAAGGGATCACTTTGACGGTCGATATTCCAAAGGCCCTTCCGCTAGTGTGGGCGGACAAAGAAAAAATCCATCAAGTATTGGTCAATGTCCTGGCCAATGCGCTTGCCGCAACCCCCGCACAGGGGAAAGTCACCGTCATGGCAGGAAGTCGCGAGGCATCGTCAGCCGAACTGGACCGCGGTCGGCTGGTCGCAGATGGCATGTCGCTGGTGGTGATCATGATCGAGGTGCAGGACACAGGGTGCGGTATGCCGGAGGAAGACGCAGAAAAAGCCTTCGAACCGTTTTTTACGACAAAGGCAGTTGGCAGGGGAACCGGCTTGGGGCTATTCTTGAGCCGCGAATCAGTGGTGGCTCATGGCGGGAGCCTGGTGTTGGCCAGTGAGATTGGGCGTGGCACAACCGTGACGATGACGTTGCCGGCAATGCAAAGAGAACCCATTCAGAGGAGCGAGGAGGCGTAATGCAACCAGCGACGATTTTGGTGGCCGACGACGATGCGGTTGCACGTGAACTGTTGGCGGAAGCCCTCAGAAAGGAAGGGTATCACGTCGAGGCGTTTGCGGGTGGAGAAGCGGTGATGGCACGTGGACGCCAGGGACGGGTCGATTTGGTGCTGACGGACATCCGCATGGGTGCGGTGGATGGGCTCACGGTCTTGCGGGAGTTCAAACGAGTGAGTCCGAATACGGCCGTGGTGGTGCTTACTGCATTCGGCTCTCTGGAGGGCGCGATCGAAGCGATCAAACAAGGGGCGTACGATTATTTGGCGAAGCCGTTCAAGAAAGAGGACATCAAACTGGTAGTGAAACGGGGGTTGGATCACTGTCGATTGCTCCAAGAGAATGCGCGGTTCCGAGAGGAGTTGAAGAGCAAAGACGCGTGGTCTCCGTTAGTCGGGAGCAGCACGGCCATGTTGGAGGTGTATAAGTTGGTCGCGCGCGTGGCGGAGAGCAAAAGCACGGTTCTGCTCCAGGGGGAAAGCGGAACCGGCAAAGAGCTCATTGCTCGGGCTATTCATACGAACGGCCCCCGTCGGGACAAGCCGTTCATCCCGGTTAATTGCGGTGCGTTGCCCGATACCTTACTGGAATCGGAAATGTTCGGACATGAAAAAGGGTCCTTCACGGGGGCAGTCGGGACCAAGATCGGGCTCTTTGAATCAGCCACTGGAGGGACGCTGTTTCTCGACGAGATCGGTGAGCTCGGACAGGCGTTACAAGTGAAGTTGTTACGGGTCATGCAGGATCAGGAAGTCCGTCGAGTCGGGAGTACAACATCGACCAGAGTCGATGTCCGGATCATCGCGGCAACCAATCGAGATCTTGAGCAGCTGGTGAAGGAGGGAAAGTTTAGGGACGACCTTTTCTACCGGCTGAAAGTGGTTCCGATCACGTTGCCGTCATTGGTTGACCGGCGGGAAGACATTCCAATGCTGGTGCATCACTTCTTACAAAAGTGCGCGGCAGGGACGGAACACGCGGTACGAGGAGTCCTGCCGGAAACAATGGCGCTCTTGTCCCAATATCGATGGCCAGGCAACGTTCGAGAGCTTGAAAATGCGATTGAACGCGCCGTGTCGCTAAGCCACGGGCCTCTCCTGACGCCTGAAGATTTACCCGAGGTAATTCGCCAGCATGCCACCAATGACGCTGATGCACGACTTTCACAAGTCGATCAGGTTGATGAGGCGTCTCTGACCCTAGAGGAAGTGGAAAAGCGGCATTTGACTCGTGTACTCAAGGAAACGAAGGGAAATAAGGTGAAGGCGGCAAAGATCCTTGGGATCGATAGACGAACGCTCTACCGTATGGCAGAGCGTTTCGGCCTAGATCTTGGGGAAGAGGCTGAAGGAGCGGAAAAAGAGCCTGTCTAAGGCTTCGATCCGTAAAAGGTTTCGGTTGTGTACGTGGTCTGAACGATCTTCAACTCGTTCTTGATCAAACGGAGCTTATTTTCAGCACTTTGAGGAACTTGGGGTGCGGTGGGTTCCCATCCTTGAAACATCGTTTGCTTGCCTTCCGACGAGACTTGTAGCCGGAGACGAGAGCTCTGGTCAGTTTCCGCCGTCACAGCCGCTTGGGCACGGCTCCTGACCACACCGAACCGTCCTCTTACGAGCCAATCCCAGATACTGGGCTGCTCGTCCCTGTAGCCTGTCTGAAGCTGCGCTCCATCCTTCCAGTCCACATCGTAGTTGTCATCCGACAACACTTTAGTCACAGCTGCTTTTACCCGGTCTGCCGATGCAGGCAATGTGACTTCGACAACTTCTGGTGCTAAGGGGATTTGTTGAGGAACGCTGGAACAACCAAAGACGAAAACGGTAAGGGCGACGATGGCGAGACAGTCCTCTCGGATCATTTTGTTCTGGCCTCCTTCAGCCGGTATACGAGGTGAGTATCGGTCTGTGTCACTCCTTCGATACGATGTATGCGACTCAAAACCAGCTGGGTCAATGCATCTTGGTCCGCTATGTCGGCTATTGCAATGATGTCTGGCTTGCCCCAACAGGGATCGATCGTTTTTATCTCCTTAATTTCACCCAATGCCTTGGCGACAGCAGCTGTCTGTCCAGGGAGAACATTGATAAGCACGTACGCCCGGTCAGACATCCCTTGATCTCCCGGAGCTGGACCATGAATGGTATAAGGAATGGCCCCGGAAGTGGGCTGCGTTATAGCAAAGTCATTGTGCCCTGTCAACCCTGGCTTGGCCTTCATGGTTTTGGATGACGATGCGATAGAAGGAATCCTCTTTAGATTTGATTTAGTCATGGTCTCACTTTGGCGCAACCAGCACTTCGACCCGGCAGTGCTCACTCACGCTTGTTAGGGTGGTTTCGAGCCGCTTCGGACTCCCGATGCGGCCTTCCGGATCGTACATGAAACAAAATACGGTCGAGCATCGCCCTTGCGCTCGATAGTAGGCGGAGTCCGCCGCGACCTGATCGGCAAGTTCCTTTGTGGTCACTCCTGGTCCGGTCTTCTTCGCCACGATTGCGATCTGATCTCGATTCACCAGGAGCGTTGTTCTTGGTGCCCCTCCTGTGTAGGGGGGGGTCCATTCATCGGACGCGACTTCGTCGAACTCCACTTTCAACAATGCGCATAATAGGTCCTGGAGGTCATGATCGTCGTCGACCTCAAGTGTCGGACGATAGTCTTTCCGAAGTCGGAGCTGGCGGGCTACAGAGTGGAAGCGAAGGCAGACTTTTCTGATGAGATTGAGTGGATCTTGGTCGGGTATGGACTCAATCACCCGTGCGATACTCAAGCCGATTGCCGAATTGCTTGATGGTGTGTCTGGCGGAGCCTGGACCATACTCGGAGGCATGGTGGGAGGCATCGACGGGTTATGTGACTCAGGGGTTGGGGGATGGATGTGAGGTTGCGTCGCTATTGGAAAAGGGATCGGAGCTGTCATGGTTAATGAGGGTGCTTGCGTGACTTCCAGCGGTCTCTCGATCGCTGATGGTCTTGGCGGAGCTGCGGGCACGGGAGGAGCAGCAGTGATCGAGGCGGTGATGGAGGCAGGAGGTAGTTGGAGTGCTATCGGTGTGGGTTTCAGCGTCGGTGTTGGAGATGGCGTAGGAGTCGGAGTCACGGTCGGTGCTGGAATCGGGGGCGGTGCCGGCGCAATGATCAGCGGCTCAGGTATGGGCCGTTGTGATTGGGGTGTGGGGAGCAGAGGAGTAATCGACGGTTCCACATTTGTAGTCATGGCGACTGGCATAGTCATCGGTGAGTTTGTCTGCCCTGTCGTGGTGGTTGCGGGTGCAGACGAGACCAGTACCATAGGGGCTGTATTGCTGAGGCTCGCCTCGGGTGATGGCTCTGGTTTTGGTGGGGGCTTGAGTCCCTGAAGTTCCAGCTTCCGGTCCTCCAAGGTGTGTATGAGGCCCTTAATGACAGCAAGGCTCTGGGCCACCTCGGCCTTGTCCGCCGTACGAAGTTTGAAGTTCCGATAGGTTTGAAACTCCTGAGATCGCTCGCCGAACGAGTGACGCAGGCACTCGCGAAACTGCAGCTCGGCTTTGCTTTGCGCAGCATCACGATATGGAAAGCCTTCTTGACTGAGGTCATTGATCGCTGCCAACACTTCCTGAAGCTTGGCGATTCCGAGTGTGGCCTCTTCGATCGGAGCGGT
This sequence comes from Nitrospirota bacterium, assembly GCA_031425875.1. Lineage (GTDB taxonomy): Bacteria > Nitrospirota > Nitrospiria > Nitrospirales > Nitrospiraceae > Nitrospira_D. The sequence continues at coordinate 2,484 of JANPKE010000573.1, read as the reverse complement.
TTTTGATCGGGGCCGCTGATGTTCTGCTGCGCGTGCTCGTGCCATGGGTTGTGTGAAATAATTCTAGCCGAGCGGCAGATGCCTGGCAAGAAAACTAAAGGTTTTTACGGTATGGACTCAGCAGGAAGCGCGCTCGATCGAGAGGGCAATGCCGATATCTATGCGGAAAATGACATCACTTCTAGGTTTGATGAATCAACTCTTCGAACCGTAGCGTAAAAAATCGTAGGCTTGTCGTAGTGCTTTCACTTTCAGAAACGGAGATCCGATGGCCTTTGCGTAGCGGTAGGTGTGATAGCGGAACAATGCTTCCCTCGGAAGTCTATACCGCATCCCCTCTTCGATCGTGTATCTGCATGGATTGCACCAACCGCAGGGTGTCCTGTTTGTCGATTGGTGGCAAAACCACGATGCTTCTAAGATCCCAATAAACCCATGTGTTCTTGCGATGTCTCTCATGTGAAGTTTTGAGTATTCAAGGATGGGAAATTTAAATCTAGCGAATATGTTTTCGTCGCCCAACACATTTCGTTTTAACCTATACCCCCCAAACGGAGTCTCCTCAACATTTCCTTTTAAGAAGACATATGCCTTGTCATCGATGTGCACACTGAGTTCTAAGTCGGCCAAGTTCTTGAATTTGGCATAGCGTGCTAACCAGTCATATTGTTGCCCTAAATGAGCTCGTTGTTTGAGTTGATTCCAGGAATTCTTTATTCCAATGTCGTCGGGTATCTCTTTTATAGAAGTGATTTGTAAGCTGGACACTCTTTCATAAGCCTCCTCATTAGTGGATCTTAGCAAGGATTTTATGTGAGATATCGTTTCCAGCTCGCGCAGGCTTGATGGTCGGGCGGTATCGATGATGTAGTGCGGTTCGACTCTCTTGCCGTCCACTATAGACGAGTACAAAACTCTGAATGTCGAGTCCCAACCGCCGGTCCAAAGCAAACGGATGCATGTGTCCCGCGAGTCTTCTAGTGACTGTTCATATAAGCTTGAAACTTCTCTCATGTCAATTGCATCCTAACCCAGTTTTCCCCCGAGTCCTTGCGTAAGAAATGGCAACACAGCGACTGGCGTTGCGTCCGTGGATGTGCCGCTTGCAGACTCGTGCGGTCTGCATGTTTCAAAATGAGGCCTCCCGACGTGACTTCGGTCAAAACAGGGAGCCCATGCCCATATACCGCCGTTTGGCGTGCTCTAGTGCCCACGGGAAGAGATTGAAGAAATACTGGGGATTCCTGGAAAAGCGCCACCCACCTGGCACGCGAGACATCAGGCTGTACGCGTTGATCTTCCAATTCAGCGGGATTATCAACCATCCCGGCACATGGGATCGTAACCATCGCGCGTAGTCTTGCATAGACTCATCGGAAAGGAATCCCTCCTTGGGGTTCCAGAGCACGACCGCAGTCGCATTCTTCTGTTGGCCGAAGAGTTCGCGCTCCACGCCGGCCTCCTCCACGATGCGCCGACAGATCGGACGGTCGTAGTCGCCGCCCACGCTCCACGGTTTCATCTCGTCACCGATTGACACGCGATGGATCTGCTCGATATTCCTCACACTTAAGAACGGCACTGTGCAATGGAGGAACCCCACCCATAAACGCCACTCGGCCAGAGCAAGACCGGACGGTGCTCCATGGCGAACGATGTCCGACGTCAGATCGTAGTCACCGGTGCCCCACACTGTATCCCCGTGATGCCCAGTCAACAAGACTCGTCCTTGCAAATAGGATTGGGCGGCAACGAAGTGCATTTCTTCCCCATAGGCATTGGCGGCAAGAAATGGAACCTCCGAGAACGGCTCCTGTCGCCAGGCTGTCCGATCGAGCACGATGGAACTCAGGCCGAGGCGCGCCGCGATGTTTTCGCCGCTATCGCTCATGCCTTCTCGTCCCTCTTGGAACGTCAGCACCTGCGTATTGCCCATTACTCGGGCCAGTGCGGCAACTGTAGGCGAATCATACCCCGTGGAAAGAGTACCCAGCGGAAGGTAGGGCCACTGGCGCAGTGGGTCCCTCATGTTCACGCCGATGGCGCTGAGCGAAGCTTCCAGAAAGCGTCTGTACTCCTCGAAAGTGCTGAACGCTCTATTCCCATGCGGCTTCTCCGTCATATCAAGTGAGTGGCCGTCCCATCGAAGATTATGAAAATATGTCAGGAGTAGAGGTCCCTGGGTCGTCTGAAGAAGACGTTTATATTTTTGAAGGCCGTGTTGAATCGACCGGAAGTTCGAATAGTACTCGTTCGAAAGGGGATCAACTGAAAGATTCAGTGTGGCGCACAGCGCAACCAGAGAGTTTGAGACGTACACCTGTTTCCCAACCTGGATGGAGACCAAGCGATCGACGGTGGAGCCAGAGGAAACAAACGTGACCGTTCCTCGGGACAGTCGACCACCGGACCCAAACACGAGATCTGTTTGGTCAAAGCGGCCTTCCTCGAATGCCCCAGGCCATACCGCTTCAGCAAACCAAT
>JANPKE010000572.1:0-7910 GCA_031425875.1 Nitrospirota bacterium | reverse complement strand
GCCCTACTCGTTTATGTCCAAAGGCAAAATGTTGTCCGACAAAGATTTCTTTTAGTCCGAGCCCTTTGGACAGCACCTGCTCAGCGAACATCTCCGGAGAGAAGGCGGCAAATGCGTGAGTGAACTCCAGGGAGACCACGTCGTCGATCCCCGCTTGCTCGAAACGAGTACGTTTCTCTTCCTCGCTCGTCAAGAACCGCAGATCAACGTGAGGCGCAAGGATTTTGACTGGGTGAGGATCGAACGTCAGGACAACAGCGGTTCCCCGAGCAGAGCGAGCCGTCTCAACCACCCGTTTCAAAAGCGCATGATGACCGAGATGATGCCCATCGAAATTCCCGATCGTTCCCACCGGATACGGCCGCACGACCTCGTCCGAATATCCGCGGGTCAGGTTCATCGTCGGTCAATGCAGCAGCTTGACAGCGTCTTTAGCAAAGTACGACAGGATTAGGTCGGCTCCCGCCCGTTTGATCGCCAACAGCGATTCCATCATGGCCCGTGATTCATCAAGCCACCCCGTCCTTGCTGCCGCCTTAATCATACTGTACTCGCCGCTTACCTGATACGCCGCCAGAGGAAGGAGCGTTCGAGCACGGGCCAGCGCAATGATGTCCAGATACGGCAACGCCGGTTTGACCATCACGATATCGGCACCTTCTTCGATATCGAGGTCGATCTCGCGAAGCGCTTCGCGCGCATTCGCCGGATCCATCTGATAGGACTGTCGGTCACCAAATTGAGGGCTGGAAAAAGCTGCATCGCGAAACGGGGCATAGAAACAAGATGAAAACTTAGCCGCATAGGCCAGGATCGGCAGATCAGAGAACCCCGAGCAATCTAACTCGCGTCTGATCGCAGCGACACGGCCATCCATCATATCCGACGGTGCGACCATATCGGCTCCAGCCTCAGCATGGGTGCGTGCCATGACCGTGAGGCACTCGAGCGTCTCATCATTGAGAACTTTTCCATCCTTGACGATTCCGCAATGTCCATGGTCGGTATACTCGTCGATACAGACATCCGTGATCACAAGCAAGCCCGGTACGTGTTGTTTGACCGCTCTGATGGCCCGCTGCACAATGCCGTTTGGATCCCATCCTGAGCTCCCACGCGCGTCTTTGCGCGCCGGAATGCCGAATAGAATGATGGCTGGGATACCTAAGGCCTGAATCTCTCCCGCCTCTTTGACCAAGAGATCGACGGAGAGCCGACATTGGCCCGGCATCGACGCAATCTCTTCACGGCGATCCTGCCCCTCGATCACAAACAGCGGATAGATGAAATCTGACGGGGACAGCGTCGTTTCACGTACCATCCGACGCAACGATTCATGTTGGCGCAGGCGTCGGAGGCGCTGGATTGGAAACCCCATAGCCCCTTTACTTTCGTGGAAGGTTCGTCAAGAACACGACTAGGTCACGAACGGAGATGACCCCAACCAGCTTCCCCTCGCGGGTCACTCCTAAGTGACGAACATGCGATTGCGCCATCAGATCATTGGCATCCAACAAAGTCTTACTCTCCTCGATGGTCATGATCGGCGCCGACATGATTTGCTCGACCGTGGTCTTGATCGCGTCTGCTCCGGCTGCCACCACTCTACGCATCATGTCCGTATCCGTGATGATTCCAACAATCTCACGGTCATTGGTCACGAACAGACTGCCGATCCCGCGGTCACGCATGATGCGGGCGGCCGTTTGTGTATCGGTATCACGAGGCACCGTCACGAACTTTTCTCGGGGAATCATGAACGACTTTACAGGGACCATCTCACCCTCCCTCCTTGTAGAAAACCATCATACATCGTGCGTGCGCGTATTACTGCAACGCTCCCGTGGCAACCTGCTCACGGCTTCCATAATGGTGAGCGATCGCCTCCACCAATGCGGGAATCGTATTCTCACTCGGCATAATCGAGACCGTCAAACCATATTCCTCTGCGGTCTTGGCCGTAATGGGTCCGATACAAGCGATCATGACGGATTGTACGAGCGGCTTCACCGCTTCCGTACCGCCAAGCATCGCGACAAAGTTTCGGACCGTGGACGAACTTGTAAACGTGACGACATGAATCTGATGATCCATAAGTTCCTGCCGCCATCCCATGGAATCCTGGCCTGGTGTGAGCGTTCGGTACACGGGGAGGACGTCGACATGCGCCCCGGCCGCACGAAGTTCGTCCGGCAAGAGCTCTCTAGCCACTTCCGCCCGAGGGATCAGGATACGGGATTTTTTTACATCCTGCTGATTCAGTGTGGCTAGCACTCCTTCTGCCTGATATTCTGCAGGAACCACATCCGCTTTGACCCCAAACTTTTCCAACTCCTGAGCCGTGCGAGGCCCAATACAGCACAGCTGCCGTCCGGCTAAGCAGCGTGAGTCGAGCCCGCGAGCGAACAGCCTGGTCATGAAACGGCTCACACCATTGACGCTGGTAAAAATAATCCAGTCGTACGTCCTAATCTCGGAAATCGCGTGGTCCACAGGCGCCCAGTCTGGAGGGGGAACGATCGTGATCGTCGGAGCCTCGACCGGTTCAGCGCCATAGCTGGCCAAGCGGGTAGCCAACTCACCAGCCTGTTCTTTCGCGCGCGTCATGAGCACACGTTTGCCAAAGAGTGGGCGCTGCTCGAACCAGTTGAGTTTCGACCGAAGTCGAACGACCTCCCCCACGACAATGACGGTCGGCGGCTCCATTTTTTCAGCTTCGGCTTTCTCCACAATATCAGCTAATGTCCCGACAACGGTCTGCTGGGAGACTCTCGTTCCCCACCGAATGATCGCCACGGGCGTAGACCCCGCTCGCCCTTCGGCGAGTAAGGTCGCGGCGATCGTCGAAAGATTTTTCATGCCCATGAGAAAGACAACCGTCCCTTGGCTCGTCGCCAGCCTTGACCAATCCAGGGCCGTCGAAGGCTTTTCTGGATCTTCATGTCCGGTCACAATCGTCAGCGTAGACGCCAGCGTTCGATGAGTCACCGGAATACCGGCATAGGCAGGGGCGGCAACCGCAGCGGTCACCCCAGGAACAATTTCGAATTCGATCTTGGCCGACGCGAGCGCTTCCGCCTCCTCTCCTCCCCGCCCAAAGACAAACGGATCGCCTCCCTTCAACCGCACGACCACGTTGCCTGCGCTGGCTCGTTCAATCAGCAGACGATTGATCGCATCCTGCTCAGGGTATTTCCCTTTGCCTCTCCGTCCAACATACACCCGCTCTGCTTCTTCTCGGGCATGGGCAAGGAGGGTGGGGTTAGCCAGATAATCGTAGAGCACCACGTCAGCCTGCTCAAGACACTCTTTTCCTCGAAGGGTCAAAAGACCAGGATCTCCAGGACCAGCTCCAACCAAATAGACCTTCCCCTTGTTTCGTCGTACCATGTTCACGCTGATCCGTAAATCTCCCGGAGAATTTTGTCCCCTCCCCGAGTCAGTAATCGTTCAGCCAATTGAATACCGAGAGCGTGCGCCTGCTGACCTGTTCCCTCAATCTGGTCGCGAAGGACGGTCTTCCCATCAACACTGGCGACAAGGCCATCCAAGACCAACTGCTCACCGGACAGGGTTGCGTGGGCTGCGATGGGCACCTGACAGCCTCCTTCTAGGCGGCATAAGAAGGCCCGCTCTGCGGTCACGGTCGTATGGGTGGTTTGATGATTGAGTCGGGATAAGACGGATCGCACGAATGCATCACTCGTCCGACCTTCGATCCCAAGGGCTCCTTGTCCGATTGCAGGCAGACTAAGGATGGGAGAAAGATATTCCGTGATGGTTTGAGACCACCCTAACCGATGCAAACCAGCAGCGGCCAAGACGATGGCATCGAACTGGCCCTCCTTGAGTTTCTTTAATCGTGTATCCAGGTTTCCGCGCAGCATCGCGATCTTGAGGTCTGGCCTGGCTTGTAACAGTTGCGCCTGGCGTCGAAGGCTTGCCGTCCCAATGCTGGCACCGAATGGAAGGTTCTGGAATGAGTATCCTTCACGACTGATGAGAGCGTCACGAGCATCCTCCCGCGGAGGCACACAGAGAATCTCGAGCCCTTCGGGCAATTGCGCCGGAACATCCTTCATGCTGTGAACAGCAAAATCGATCTCACCAGCAAGCAATGCATCCTCAATTTCCTTGACGAACAGGCCTTTCCCCCCGATTTTTGCCAGTGGCACGTCGACGATCTTGTCGCCGGACGTCTGAATCTTCTTGAGCAGGACCCGGACCTCCGGCACCACGTCCTGAACCTTGGATTGGAACCATTCACTTTGACAAAGCGCCAATTTGCTCCCTCTCGTTCCCAGAACCAAGGTTGCGCGTTGGCCGTTCGATATCGACACGATGAAACTCTTTTCGTTACTCGCCGATCAGCAGGCTCGTTTACGGACTGATGTTTCTGAAACCGGATCCTCGGCACCCGACTCTGCAGCGCTCTCAGGTTGATATTGTGGCGACTCGCGATAGGTCTCAATCTGTTGAACAGGCGCAGCGTGCTGGTCGAGAGAGAAAAATCGCCGGGCCGCTTCGACGAACGCCGGGCCGCTCGAAGAATTGACTTCGGCCTTGAGGGTGACCATCGTGCGATGAATCAATTTATTGACGATCGAGGAGGCGAGGCCTTCAACCAGTTCGCGATCCTGAGGAGACAGATGCGGCAATCGCGCAAGCACCTTATCGACCTCCGCCCGCTTCAGGTCGTCGACGTGGCTCCTCAGCGCAACGATCGTCGGAGTGACCTCCAAGGATTTCATCCAATCCAGCATGGTGGTCACTTCTTCCAAAACCATCCGCTCGGCCTTCTGGGCCTCCTGCACGCGCCCGGCTCGGTTCTGTTCAACCCGCTGTTTAAGATCATCAATATCGAAGAGAAACGCATTGTCGACGTGGCGAACGGCCGGGTCAATATTCCGAGGAACTGAAATATCGATCAGGAACATCGGACGGTTCATGCGCTCTTCGACCGCACGGTGCACATCCTCCGCACCGACAAGATAATGGGCCGCACCCGTCGAGACCAGCACAATATCCGCCGAGGCCATATCATCCTTGAACTGATCGAACGGAACGGCCGTCCCGCCAAATTTTGCGGCAAGATCGACCGCATGTTGCGGCGTCCTCGTCGTAATGCGCACATGCCTCACACCGTGAGCAATCAAATGGCGCGCGGCCAGTTTCGCCATTTCACCGGCACCGACCAACAACACCGTCTTCTCGTGAAGATCTGAAAAGATCTTCTTCGCCAGTTCGACAGCGGCATAGCTGACCGAGACCGCCATTTCTGAAATTTTCGTTTCAGTCCGCACCCGCTTGGCCACCGAGATGGCCTTCTTGACGACCTTGTTCATGATCACACCGGTCGTCTTATGGGCCAGCGCCACTTCAAACGCATCCTTGAGTTGTCCCAGGATTTGAGATTCCCCAATGATCATCGAATCGAGGCTGGCTGCGACTCTGAACAAGTGACCGATCGCTCGATCGCCCGTATGCCAATAGAGGTGAGGGGTCAACTGCTCGGAAGACAACGACAGATGGGTGTCCGCAAGAAACTCCTGGATACGTCCATAGCCGGCTTCTACATCATCGACAACTGAGTAGACCTCGACTCGATTACAGGTCGAGAGCAGAATGCCTTCTTTGACCCCAGAATACGAACAGAGACGAGTGAGCGCCTCGCCAAGACGGCTTTCGGGAACTGCCAGTCTCTCTCGGATCTCGACCGGAGCCGTCTTATGACTCAACCCTACGACGATCAGATGCATGGGACCAACAACCGCATATATTGATCAGGCCCTAGGTTTCTTTCAGCGCCACACCGACTAATGTGAGAATGACACACGCGAACCCGATGACCGTCAGATACGCCGCGCGCTTCGCTCTCCACCCGACGGTCAGCCGTCCAAGCAACACGACGAAATAGAAGACCCAGGTGACAAGCGCCCCGATTTGCTCATGGTTCCAACTGACATAGGATCCACGCGCAAACTCGGCCGAGATGGCTCCTGTGACAATTCCTAAGGTCAGCAAGGGGAACCCTAAGACGATGGATTGCTGATTGAGATGATCAAGAAAGTCGAGTGCCGGCAACTTGCTGTAGAGAACGTTGAACTGTTTCGACTTGAGGAGCCGATCCTGAATCAGGTACATCACTCCTGCCACGAAGGCGACGGTAAACCCCACCGTTCCCAACATGCTGAGCGTGACGTGAAACCACAAGGTCTTGAACACAGGCTGAAGCGTGGGGACCGTTTCCGGAAGGGCTGCAGACGAGACCAGGGAGACCAAGGCTAAGGGCACCATGAAGGACCCAAGTACATGAATCCGATGGCGAAACTCGACCAGCACAAATACAAGAATGATCATCCAGGAGAAAAACGAAAGGGCGTCCGAAAAGCTGGGCGGCACTGTAGATGAGACCTCGACCATTCTGATAACGAGAGCAACGGTATGGGAGATGAAGCCGACCGCCGTAATCGCTAATGACACATTTGACAAGGCTTCAGAGCGTCGCAGTAAATACGCAAGAAACGACATCGTGGCCACGAAGTACAGGACCATGGTGACCATGAAACAAACAGCTGCCATCGGGACTACCCCTGTAGTGACGACAAACCGAGCCTCGACAAGATAAGCATGGAATTATATCGATGCCGACCAAACAGAGTCAACAAAACGCTGCCGCGGCAATGACTTCGGTCAGCCGTCCACATCGGAGCGGAACGGTTTACGTGGTCGCGGTCCCCATCGGACATCCCGACGATGTGACCGTGCGCGCCCTTCGAATCCTCAGCACCGTAGACCTGATCGCGTCCGAAGATCCAAATGTGACGCAACAACTCTTGATGCATCACAGCATTCGGGCCACCGTGACGAGCTACGGGCCCAGAAATCTCCAAGAAAAAGTAGCGGTTCTGTTGCAACGGTTACAGCAAGGCATTGATGTTGCGTTAGTATCGGATTGTGGATCGCCCCTCATCTCCGACCCCGGCCATCTGCTCGTGGCCGCTGCCCATACGCATCGCATCCCAGTGGTTCCAGTCCCCGGTCCTTCTGCGATTATCGCAGCCCTGACTGCCGCAGGACTCCCCTGCGACTCCTTCTCTTTTCTTGGATATCTGCCGAGCGCCTCCTCACGTATCACCCAACGCCTTCTGGATTCCCTGAAGAGGGATGGTCCAACCGTTGCCTTCTGCACTGGGACAGTGGTCGCGCGCATACTGAAGACACTTGGTGGTATCGATCCTCAATGCTCCGTCGCTGTTGCTTACGACTTAACGAAACCGAATGAGTACATCATTCGCGGAACGGCTTGTGAGGTCAGGAAGAAACTCGGCTCGACTCGGGGACGGGACGTGACACTCGTTCTTGCAGGGAAAGATGGGACAGAATCAGATGATCACGACATGCACCGCGCTCAATCGCTCTCCTCTCGACGGATCAAGACCCGATAGGCCTGGTCGACTCGTTCCTGCGATAATACCGTATGACCTTCATTCGCAACGCTACGGGGCACATTGCGAATGGGATCTCCATCATCGAGAAGCACCGACAGCACCTGCCCCTGGCTCATCGTCTCCAGCTTGAGCTTCGTCTTCACGAAGTTGTATGGGCAAATCACTCCCCGAAGATCCAGTTCGGACGCCGGGGTATCCGACTCATTCTGATGCTCATTCATCGTGTCAATCCGCACAACGCAACAGAAGTTTGTGTCGTGACGCTACCAAGATTGATGAGACATTGCATATCAGGCCTCAGGCCACATAAAAAAGGGGCAGCAACAGCTGCCCCTTTCGCCAAGCAACGTTCTGCTCACCGAATCAACTCACTCCATCCCCTTAACGAGATTTGGTTTTGAGGCATCAGTCCCATAATCGGACTTGTTCTGCGTCTGATATCCCCATCCCGGCTGCGGC
>JANPKE010000571.1:0-2545 GCA_031425875.1 Nitrospirota bacterium | reverse complement strand
TGTCGTGAGCAACCGATGTTTCTACAGACAAACCCTACGTGTTCCCGGCGTGTTCCCTTGAGAGCAAAATTGGCCCAAATTCCCCTCAATTGAACTGAGCTAAACTGAACTCGTAAAACAGCGAAACGCTGCTGCTGGAGAGTCATTTCGATTCTCTGGCAAGGGTTTGAGTGAAGTATGGGAGAGGATTACAAAACCGCTGCTCTGCCGATTGAGCTACGCCAGCCCGCTTGTGAGTTGAGTCCACACGTCGCATCGCACAGTACCAACAGGCCGGAGAACCTGTCAAGAAATCTCCCACCCGTCAGATCGCAGCCAAGTAACTGATATAACTTGCATTAGATACCACGGATCATTATTCTAAGCCCGCATCGAAGTTCGTATTCCAAATGGTATCACGTATGACCCAAGCCCACGTGCTCGTTGTCGATGACGACCCTGCCGTCCGGGATGTTCTGCAGGAAGTCCTGAGGCAGGAGGAGTATAGCGTCTCTACTGCCGAGGACGGTGCGGCGGCAATCCAGGCGGTGAAGGACTCAGTGATTCACATCGTGATCACTGATTTTCAGCTGCCCGATATCGATGGACTCGAGATCATCGATCGCCTGGCGAAGCTCGACGCGAAGATCATTCCCATCATGATGACCGGATTCGGTACGATTGAAACCGCGGTCCGGGCCATGAAGTCTGGCGCATTTGACTTCATTACCAAGCCGTTTGACCTTGAAACTGTGGCCGTGGTGGTTCGGAAGGCGGCAGAGTTCCTTCGGCTTCGGCAAGAAAACCATCTCTTACGGAAGGCCGTACGCGATCAATATCGACTTGAACATCTGGTGGGCGCCAGCGAGCCGATCCAACACGTGATGGAGTTTGTCCACAAAGTCGCCGACAGCGATAGCACGGTCATGATTCAAGGCGAAAGCGGTACCGGCAAGGAGTTGGTGGCGCGGATGCTCCACTTCAATAGTCTTCGCAAGGATCGTCCGTTGGTCCCGGTGAACTGTGGGGCGATCCCGGAAAATTTGTTGGAGTCGGAACTCTTCGGGCACGAAAAAGGCGCGTTTACGGGAGCTACGCATTCGCGAATGGGACGTTTTGAACTGGCAAACGGAGGGACCATCTTCCTCGATGAAATCGGCGAAATGAGCCTGCCATTACAAGTGAAAATCCTTCGAGTATTACAAGAACGGGAATTCGAACGCGTCGGTGGAAATCGGACGATTCACGTGGATGTGCGGATCATTGCCGCGACGAATCAGGATTTGGAAACGCTGGTTGAGGAAAAGCGATTTCGCAAAGATCTGTTCTATCGGCTCAATGTGATCCCCATCGTGATTCCTCCGCTACGAGAACGGCGGAGCGATATTCCGCTCCTCATCGACCATTTCCTGACTCGCTTCAATCAGAGTAAGCACACTCAGGTGTCAGGCCTTGCCCCCGATGTGCTTCACATGTTGACCGAGTACGACTGGCCTGGCAACATTCGGGAGTTAGAGAACATGATTGAGCGATTGGTCGTGCTGAAGAAGCACGGCGTCCTTTCCGTTGGAGATTTACCTGAGAAAATCTGTCGGAGACCGTCGGCCCCCGAGCTCAAGGAGCAGTTCATCCGGTTCAGTGAGGACGGCATTAATCTTTCCAGAGAGGTTGAACAGTACGAAAAACATCTCATCATGGAAGCGCTGCGCAAAGCTAACGGTGTTACCTCGCGGGCCGCGCAGTTGCTTCACTTGAACCGGACGACGTTGGTCGAAAAACTGAAACGTAAGGGGGTAGATCCTCGATCTCAATTGGAAACCCTCCCGCTCTGGCCACGGTCTTCCAGTCAAAAGATTGACGACCTATCGACCTAGCCGATGCCAATCCTGACGCGATCTATCCAAGTTCTCAATTTGCCTCGATAACTCATCTGATTTCATGAGAGTTTTTGACCTGTCTCCAGGGCATGAGCTTTGCTGATGCCCTATCGCCGTGTATCGATACTATTTACGATATCGTCGACTTATCTTCTCGATTGCTACTTGGCTGGCGTGCTCTTCGCTCGCAATCGGAGAGACCTCCTCGCAGCCTTCTCCTCATTCCTCGATCGCCGTGGTTCCCGAACGAGCGACCTTGCTACGCAATCCAGGACCGGTTGAAGGACTCGCGCAACGTTTGCCTGATGACGGGCCTCGTCAGGAAGGCCACTCGTCGGGCATTGACGGACTCGCTTGGCAAGAAGGCCACTCTGCGTACAGGAAGAACGCCGGGCCGGAGGCGCAACGGTTCTTTGGAAAAATCGTCAAGGAACATCCTGACAGCCCGCTTGCCCCATCGGCGAAAGCCTTCTTGGTCGAGCTCTTGTTGCGGGGTGAGGTTTCGGGGAAAACCCGATCCGAGGCCATTCAGGAGTACAAAACACTCCTGGCTGACGGTAAGGTGGTTGGTGCTTCTTCCGAAGGAAAATGAACATTTGAGGAGAACCGGCGCAGAGAGAGTCGCTTGGAGCAGTTTGGCAAGCACTACTCAAATAGAATACCATCGCTCCAAAACACTCTATGGCCCT
>JANPKE010000570.1:0-6407 GCA_031425875.1 Nitrospirota bacterium | reverse complement strand
TTTTCCCCTCATCGGTCAACCGGATAGGTGTCATACCAATCTCGAGCGCCTTGCCTGGGCGCACGGTCACACCGAGTGCCTTTGCCATGAACTGGCTCCCAAGGCACACCCCGATCACCGGCTTGTTGGACAGAAGCGCGGATCTGATGAAGCTGGTTTCGTCAGCAATCCATTGATCGGCATCGTTCACCGACATGGGCCCACCCATCACAATCAGGAGATCCCCGGTATCCTTGGGCAATCCTTCTTGCGGAACAAGATGGCGTGTGAGGTTCACCCCGCGCTTTGAAAGAGCTGTGGCAAAGGCACCTGGACCTTCAAAGGGCACATGCTGAAGGCACACGACACGCATTGACACCTCATCTTGGAGAGACTTAGGCTCTTATATACCGAACGGTGGGAGGAATAAAGTGTGTAATCCGCCGTTCGGGATGAGCCGACAAGTTCTATCACGACGGATCTCAGGAGTGCACAGGCTATTGGTCCATACCAAGCGCGAGTGTGAGGGCTCAACACACCTTAATTCGGAAGGAGAACACATGCAACAGTACCCTTATCAGGGAGTGATTGTTTTGACCTTGATTTCCTTCATGGGAGCCGGCTCCATCACTGGAGTCACCGCCGCCCCTCCCGCCATCGATCCCTGCAAGCTCATCACGACGGTGGAGGTTGAGCAAGTGGTGGGCAAGTTAAAAGGCGCGCCGGCCGGTGAATCGATCGGCAACGCCGTGACCTGCAACTACGAATTTGTCAATGCTAAGGACGCGTTTGAAATCTGGGCCTCTCTGGGGATTATGCCTTTGCAACGATGCGTAAGGACGCCAAGAACGCCGTCTCGGTGAAAGGCCTCGGCGACGACGCCTTCATGGATCGGGGCGCGCTTGGCCTCGACTATGTGGATCTATACATTAAGAAAGGAACCGTCCTGGTGAAACTCTCTCTGAGAGAAACTACCGGCGACGAAGAGAAGCTGAAGGCGCTCGGGCACAAAGCGGTGGGACGCTTCTGAGGTTCAGCCGTCCTAGGCTATGGTTTGAATGAAAGATGGGGTGAGTGGTGGGGCCTCATTCATGAAATTCTGCGCACAAAGAACATGACATAAGACCATTCCAGCCCCTTGAGTTCTTTGTAATGTCCTCAGCCCTTCACGCTATTTGCGCCGACATTACCACGTTTGAAGTCGATGCCATCGTCAATGCGGCCAACGAGTCACTATTCCCAGGGGGGGGTGCGGAGCAATCCATCATGCGGCGGGGCCAGAATTGGCACAGGTCGGCATCCACGGCTGTCCAATCGAGGCTTACAGCCAAGATTGCCGTGACCACCGCTCGCAGCTCCCTGGCGGCGTTTTCTATGATCACAGAAGTTATCTTTTGTTGCTACTCTCCAAGTGACCTGGCAGTGTTTTAGCGTCGAATCATTGAGGCCCCTTGATCATCCATCTGCTTGTACGGTGACCAATGAATGACCAGGCACCTGCCAGAACCTTCCGCCTCGCCCCCATGTCTCCCGTCGTTCTGACCGTCACGCTCATACTCCTGGCTCTACCAATCGGCTTCTACGTGGCTGCGTTCGCGGGGGCGCGGTTCCATACTGCCCCCTGTTTCATCGTCATAGCTTTCTACATGTGGATCTGGCTGCGGTTTCGTCCGACCCGCTTTGTCATGCATAAACAGGCGCTCGAAGTGATCTGGCCCTTGAAGCGTCAAGAAATTCCCCTTCACAGTATTTCCAGCGTTCGGCTTCTCGATCGAGAGGCGTTGAAGCAAGAAATCGGGTGGGGCTTAAGGCTGGGCGCCGGAGGGCTCGGCGGTGGGTTTGGTTGGCTATGGACGAAGCGGCATGGCCTCGTGCAGATGTATATCTCTCGCACCGATGGATTCGTCTGGTCGAACGGAAGAGCGATCGACCCTGGCTTCTGACTCCAGAACAGCCGGAAGCGTTCATCCGTGCCTTATCCATCTAGCGTAGCTACCTTCCCTCCCCAATTTCCTTCTTTAGCCCTTCCGTCGACCGACCGACAAGTACATATCATGGCTCTTCCCGCAGCCGACGTACACCACACGATGTGCGATATCCCTCTGACCTGCGCGGACATTACTCTGAATATCCTTCCTCGTTGTTCGTTTCAGCAGAGGGTGCGCTCACACTATTACGCATTCTGGTACCGCCTTGGGGAGCGGTTCGCCTGGTCACGAGGAATCTATCGAGAACGATCCGCAGGGCGACTACAGGGCCTGACCGGCATTCAGCAGGAACGGATCGCCCTTTTGAAACGACAGTTCTGCGTACGATTCGAGAGACGAGCAGAACAGGTCACGGCCCTGAAACAGTACGACTATCTCGACATCCTCCAGCAAACCTGGTCGGCCTTGAGATTACCGCACTCTGTCGGCGGGATCGTCCACGATCTCGGGTCGAGCAACTTTTGGTATGCCCCTGTTCTAAATGCCTTTCTCCGACCAACGGAGCTATTCGGCGTTGAGGTCGAAGGTCACCGGATCTACACCAATGGCTATAGTCGCCTCGACTATGCCCATGGCTATATCCGAGACCTGCCGAACGCACAATTCATCGTCGGCGACTATGCCGGTTATGATCATCCGGCTGACATCGTCACAGCGTGGTATCCCTTCGTGACGCCGAACCCTGTGCTGGCTTGGCGGATGCCGCTCTCAGTGTTAACGCCGCACGCATTGTTTTCTCGAGTAGCCCGCAATCTCACCCTTCACGGTTTGTTCGTCATGGTCAACCAAGGCCGGGACGAAGCGGCAATCGCTGCCGCCTGGTGCGAGAAGGTTGGTCTGGTACGATACGGCTCATGCGAGGTCAGAACCCTGTTGCGTTCTCGGCGTTCTGCTGTGGTATCGTGCTGGACAAGCGCACACGCGTCGCATTCATCTCCATACCAGAACTAGAATTTGTCACATGAAACACTCCATTAAGAACGCGGAAGACCTTCGGTGGTTCATCGGACATACGGGCGGTTTTAGCTCAGGGTATGTGACCGACCTGCAGATTTCCAAACGCCGTCTCTTCGACGAAGGCTCTACACGGGAAGTACCGGCCGGTACGACCATCTGGCTCATGATCCGTTATGAGGTTCGTGGATACGTCCGAGTGGCCAAGCTCACGATGACCGGCGTAACGGATTTCTCCGTCTTCGAACAAGATGGGACTGATTGTTCATCCCTTGGCGTGATCCAGACGGAGTTGAATGGGGGGAAAATGCGCTTCTGGTTTGATCCCCAGGGAGAACTCTACGTGGTGTGCGATGAGGCCACGCTGGATGAAATCGCCACGCCGTTCGTGACGGCCGATCAGGCGGCCGAATTCGCTCGATGGATATTTCAGGGTCGAGCTGCCGAAGGCCCCACGGTGGAGTGGCTGTTACACGAACTGGATCGAGCCGGTCTGCCGTGCGCGTGGCATGATGCGACACGAGCGGCCGCGGTTCATCCGTCGGTGCAGTGGGAGGGCGATCTGATTCCGGCAGGCGAATCTACGGCCAGCGAGGAGCATAGGGTCCACGTCATGGGCTATGGTCCACTGGAGGGGCAGGGCTTTGGTCTGATGCTGCGGGTGATGGGGATTCAGGATCGGCGGATGAGCCGGATCCTCGAAGTGCTGGCTGATCAAATCACTCAACAGTTCGTCGGTGACTGTCTCGTCGGCACAACGATCATCCCCGGTCGTGAATGGGAGAGATGGTTGATTCGGGAACTCCAGACACGACACAGTCGATAAGCAGCGATGAGGGGGAACGCTGATTAGTGCGCGTGCTCGGGGGAGTAACGCCCGTTGCCGTTCTCATTTGCAAAACCAGCTGTGCCGTTGCCGTTCACATACCCTGAGGCAGGGTGTGCCGTGCCATTCCCGTTCGTCCGCTGGCCCTTGCCGTTGATGCACTCCACCAAGGCCCAAAGCCGTAATGGATTCACCCGTTGATTGCGAGCGATGCGGAGCGACGTCCCTTCCAACACGGTATTGAGCGACAGATCCGTCCGCCACCCCAGGTGCTTGGTCAACGGCGAGATCACTCGCTCCACCGCATTGATCACTTTGTTGCCATTGCTGAAGTGGTTGAGCATGATAATACGGCCACCGGGACGGCAAACCCGAATCATCTCACTGACCACCGTTCGATAGTCTGGCACCGCCGTAACGACATAGGCTGCCACAACCGTATCGAAGCTGTCATCCTCGAACTCCATCGCTCCTGCATCCATGCGGTGAAGCTGGACGTGGTCGAGGGAATGAGTTTCCGCCTTCTCTCTTGCCCTGGCCAGCATCCCTTCGGATACGTCGATCCCAACGATGCGGCAATGGCGAGGATACATGGGAAGCGCGAGTCCAGTCCCCACACCGACTTCGAGAATCTGTTCATCCGGCTGTACATCAAGATTCCGAACGGCCGATTCACGCCCTTCATGGAACACTTTCCCAAACACTTTGTCGTAAAACCCCGCGTAGGAGGTGTACACACGTTCAATTTTATTGGGATCCATACCTCCTCCAGACTTGAAACAACCGACTCTCTGCAACCACTGACCCTGCAGGGTTAATAACCTGCTCTGTCAACGCGGGTAAAATAAAGACGGGGCATGACGTGGTGCCAAAACCAGCCCGGAACGTAATGGCGGCTAATGTAGCCAACTCATCTTCTTGAGTCAACAGCTTCTTGCGTGGGCCGAGAAGAAATACCATCGTTGGGTCGCCAAAAGAAAAATGAGTTCCGACCGGTCCTCCTCGCCTTGATTCGCGTTGAGTTCCTGTGGGATAGCTACACGTATGATGCTGGCTGGCCTCTTCGCAGGGATCTTGTTCATCGGATTGATCGTCGGTGATTGGCTGTATTTTATTCGGCTGACCCCGGACGCCATTCGATACGGTTGTCGTGTCGCGAACACTCCAGACCAGTGGCCTGGAGCCACCCTCACATCCCTCGGTGATCGGTTCACCCCAGAGGGCGTGCTGATACTTCCGCACGGAGTGGCCTGGTTTTATCCACAACTCTCCCAGATTGCGATCCGCCCGCAGTATCGATTCTTCTCCAAGCGGTTCCGGACCGCCTGGCCGGTGAAAGGGTTGGTTCATCTTTCACAACAGGACGGATCGTTGAACACGTTGTGCGTGAAGCGTATGCCCTGGTCGTCGACTCTCATGACACTCCTGTGGTTTGCTCTCGTATTGATCGGTTCCCTGACGTTCGTGGTGCAGTATGCCATGGAGGAAGGATTTACTTCACTAGGAGGAACCCTCACTGGCGTGGCGGTCATGGCCCTCGCCGCCCTTGTGTTGGCATTCGGACTCGTCACGGTAGCCCTTGCGTATCGGCTCGAAGACAGCCGCCTCATGAAAGTCTATGACGAGTTGCGAGATGCCCTCGCACTCCCCATCTCCTCCTCTTCCTAGCCCGCCCATCGCGTTTTTTCTCAGACAAGAAACCAGTTCAAGAAGTGATCGTATTCGGCCGGCAAGTTCAAGGCTGATCGGGTACGGGCCAGGCCGGCAATGATCCCCCGATGCTTCTTCGCAAGCCCTGATGCATGAAACGCCTGTGCAAACTGCTGCCAGCGTAGGGTAGGATCGGAGACGATTCGAACTTGCTCTTCCTTCGGTAGAGCATGCACGATGGTGGTCAGCATCCGAATCGCTTTTTCTACGCTCTCGTAGGGTGGGGCCAATTTAAGATGGGCATAGAAAATCTCGAGATGCCGGCGGAACTCCTCCTTCAGAATCTGACTGGGGTCGGACACGGTAGGTGTGGCATCTGCCATAGTAATGATGTGGATAATACGGTATGAAGAAGGTAGGGAACAACTCTCAACGGAGGCACGCATGAAACGGATGTTTGGCGGTTTACTCGGTGCGCTCACCCTAATAGTGCTGGTTGGGTGCTCGTCTCACCACCACCACGGCATGCCGGGAGGTGGCAAGAGTGACGCCTATTGGCAGAAGGGCCAGCAAGATATGGAGGGATTGATCAATCGGACCGTGCAGGATCCCGAAAAGGCGAAGGGTGTGAATGCGTACGTCGGTGAGATCATCAGGGAGCTCAAGGAGAGCCGTGAGCAGGAGCGGGCCTATCATCGGCAGCTCTACACTTTGAACACAAGCTATACGGCGACACCCGACGAATTTTCAAAAATCGTGAACGAGGCGAACATTCAGCGAGCGCAGAGCTCGGCCCGGGTGCTGAGCCTCCGATTCAAGATGAAGGATCTGATGACCGCAGACGAGTGGAAAACGCTCTCAGACCGCATGGCCTCCTACAGCGGCCGTTATCAACATGGGGATGCAGACGCAAAAAGCAGTTATTGACTCGAAACCGGCGCGGCGGTGAGCGGCACCGCCGTCCACGTCGCGCCGGCATCGGTGGAGCGATAGAGCCCGCTGCCGTTGGT
>JANPKE010000569.1:0-11222 GCA_031425875.1 Nitrospirota bacterium | reverse complement strand
TGGGGGTCTGGCCTTGAACAGCGTGAATTGCAAGGTCGCTATTACCGGTCTCTCACGACACTGACCGCGTTGGTGCCTACAGCGGTGACTCCGTGCAGGGTGGGCTAGTTACCTACTCCTTGTAACTTTGGCGATATAGAGTGGTGAGGTCCATTTTTATTAAGTGATCGATGAGTCGAGTAATGCCACGAGGTTCAGTTGTGGGTACGGTAGAAGCGGTGTTCTCAATCACCTACACCGATAAAAAATATAGATACTTCAGGCACTTCTCCCACCACTCGCTTGACTCGTTTCAAACCGTCTGTTATAAGCCATCGGGGTATCCACAGGGAGTATTGGAAAGGTTTACGAAGGGAGACCATTGCAAGATGCCGGTCTTTCACCCTCCTCAGTCCTGTCGGTCAAGTCATAAAGATTCATGAATATCATCAAGGCGTTGTTCAACCGCCTCTCTGACAGCCTGCTCTCGACTGTTCAAGGGCGACTCGATCCTGCTACGGAGTTGACTCCTGTCGCGTCGCTTCGGTTGGTTTCTGACAAACCGGTTATGCTGGCCTCATTAGATTCTTCGGCTGCTCGCCGACCCATCGGTCATGCTGTGAGCCAAACTGATGCGGTGGATGACGCAATCAGGCGAAGTCAATCATGGTTTTTCAACCGTCAACATGCCGAAGGGTATTGGGTTGCCGAGCTGGAAGCGGACACCACGCTGACCTCTGAATACGTCATGCTGCGTCGGTTTCTCGATCGGGTCGATCCTGAACGAGAGGTGAAGGCTGTCCGATACCTCCAGGCGACACAACTGCAGGACGGTGGATGGCCGATTTATTATGGTGGCCCTGCGGAGATCAGCGCATCGGTCAAAGCATATTTTGCCCTTAAGTTATGCGGGGTGTCGGCGGACGAACCGTTCATGGTGCGGGCAAAACAGCGGATTCTGGCCATGGGCGGTGTTCTGCAAGCCAACGTGTTTACCAAAATTACGCTGGCCCTGTTCGATCAGTACGATTGGGAAGGTGTTCCCCATATGCCCGTCGAACTGATGTTGTTGCCGAAGAGGTTCTACTTCAGTATCTATGCGATCTCGTATTGGTCCCGGGCCGTGCTGATTCCCTTACTCATTGTATTTGCGCATCGCCCGGTCTGCCGGATCCCACGTGAACAAGGCATCGATGAGTTGTATCCTATCCCGCGCCCGGAGGTTCGCTATTGGAAATACCCTCCGTTCAACAAGGATCAGGCCTGGTTCACCCCGCATAACTTCTTTGTGGCATTGGATGTGATGCTGAAACTGTATGATCGGATGCCCATGCGTGCGTTACGGGAAAAAGCATTGCACAAAGCCGCTTGCTGGATGGTGGATCACCTCAAAGGGGCCGGCGGACTCGGTGCCATCTATCCGGCGATGGCCAACTCCATCATGGCACTTCAATGCTTAGGGTACGATGCCGATGATCCCCTGGTCGTCAAGGCGCTTCGCGAGATCGAGGCGCTGGAAGTCTACGATTCTACGATGGTCGATGGTGAGTCCTTCCCCACCCTCCATCTCCAGCCCTGTTTTTCTCCTATTTGGGATACCGCGTTGCTTATGAATGCGCTGGTTGAAGCGGGAGTGCCGCAGGATCATCCTGCGCTCCAAAAAGCAGGCCGGTATCTCATGTCCCGGCAAACCAAGGCTGTCGGTGACTGGATCATCTCCTCACCGAACGCGGAACCGGGTGGATGGTACTTCCAGTTCGAGAATGAGTCGTATCCGGATGTCGACGATTCCGCTGTGGTCATCATGGCGCTCTCTAAATTGAAGATTTCCGGTCATGAGGACGAGCTGAGCGGGTCTATCGGCCGCGGGATGCGCTGGGTCTTGGCGATGCAGGGATCCGACGGCGGCTGGGGTGCATATGATAAAGACAACAACCGAGTCGTCTTCAACTATATCCCCTTCGCCGATCATAAAGCGCTCTTGGACCCCAGTACCTCCGATCTGGCTGGGCGTTGCCTGGAAATGCTCGGCGCATTGGGATACGACAAGACTCATCCAGCTGCCGGACCGGCATTGGCGTTTCTCAAGAAAGAGCAGGAGGACGATGGTAGTTGGTATGGACGCTGGGGCGTCAATTACATCTACGGGACGTGGTCTGTCTTAGCAGGACTCAGGGCCATCGGGGAAGATCTCTCGGCGCCGTATATCCGTCGAGCGGTTGCCTGGTTGGAATCAAAACAGAATCCTGACGGTGGGTGGGGCGAGTCCTGTCTTTCCTATAGAGACGAGGGTGAGGGGCACGGCAAAGGGGAGAGCACACCCTCACAAACAGCATGGGCGTTGATGGCGTTGATGTCGGCTGGGGCGGTTGATTCCTTCAGTGTTGCGCGTGGGGTGCAGTTTCTCCTTCGTTGGCAGCTGAAGGATGGATCGTGGGAGGAAATTAGTCATACCGGCACGGGGTTTCCACGCGTATTTTATCTTCGGTATCATTGGTATTGCCAGTACTTCCCCCTGTGGGCTCTAGCGATGTACCGTAATCTCCGTTCCCGTGGAAAGATACGAGCCGACGAACTGCGTCATCACATTCAAGGGAACTGACTTGTATCAGTCCAAGCATTGACCCACGCCGATTTTTTCCCCCCACGCGCATCTGGTGCTGTGCCATCCAGACGAATCGTCATTTTTGCCGCCACCCCTTGGGAAATGAGGGCCGTTCAGTCGGCGTTCCCTCCTGGCGCTGAGCGTCGAGTCGGCGGTCGCACTGTTTTTGTGTGCACTGTAGGCGATAGGGAATATTGGCTAGCTCAAACTGGCGTCGGTCTTGAAAAAGCTGGGCGAAGCGCCGCCCAATTGCTTGACAACCAATCGTTCAGCCTTGTGGTGTCGACGGGATTTGCCTGTGCGCTCATCGCAGCGGATATCGGGGCACTCTTGGGAGGCCGTGAAGTGGTGTATTGCAGGAATCATGGCGACGAGCCGTCAGAGGTTCTCGATGTGCCGGGTGATGAAGGGGACCTCGCCATGACGTCTGTCGAGAGCCTGGTGCCATTCGAACACATCGGGCGGTTTGTCTCGACTGATCACATAATTGGCAGTGCCCGAGAAAAGCAACGGTTTGCGCTGAGCACTCAGGCCATCGGTCTCGACATGGAAAGTTCCGCGTTGGCTGCCCAAGCACAAAGGGCGAAGGTTCCCTTTGTAATCATCCGATCCGTGTCGGATCGTCTGGACGAGGATCTTCCACTTGACTTCAATCTGTTTCTCAGGCCCACTGGGTGGCTGAAAGGGATCGAGGCCATCTTGGCCGCCCCTTCATGCCTCTTGGGTCTTGGCCGGCTCCGTCGACAGAGTCTGGTCGCAGCAGAGGCCTTGACGGCCTTTTTCCGGAGCTATGTGGCGGCGATGGTAACCGAGCGACCGAAGAAGGAACTCTCGCCGACTTGACCATGACGCTACTCGCACTCATGGGCCGATGGGCTCTTACCTATGTGGCGGAAATGGGCCGGATGCTGATCTTTGTGGTCACATCCTTCGCCTGGTTGGCGCGTCCGCCGTTGCGAGGCGTGCAAATCGTCAAACAACTCCACTTCATTGGCTATAAATCGACGTTTGTCATCGTACTGACGGCGGCGTTCACCGGAATGGTCTTGGCGCTTCAGGGCTACTATACGTTACGAAAGTTTGGGTCTGAAGGGCTGTTAGGTTCCGCGGTCGCGATTAGCATGATTCGCGAGTTGGGCCCGGTCTTGGCTGCGCTCATGGTAACGGCGCGAGCTGGTTCAGCCATGACAGCGGAGATCGGCATCATGCGGATTACGGAACAGATCGATGCACTCGACACCATGGCTATCAATCCGCTCCAATACCTGATTGCTCCAAAACTGGTTGCAGGTTTGATTGGTGTGCCTCTGTTGGTGGCAATCTTCGACGTGGTGGGAATCTATGGTGGTCACCTTGTTGGAGTGAACCTGCTCGGCGTCAACGCCGGTTCGTACTGGAATTCCATTGAGGCCGCGGTTGAGTGGAAAGACGTCTATGGCGGCATTCTCAAATCCATTAGTTTTGGTCTGATCGTGAGCTGGGTCTGTTGTTATAAGGGCTTTTACACCAAGATGAGTGCCGAGGGACTCGGCACGGCTACGACAGAGGCGGTCGTGTTGTCCTCGGTCTTGATTCTTATCTGGGACTATTTTCTGACGTCATTGTTGTTGTAACCATGCTGAAGCTTGTGGGTGTGACAAAGACGTTAGGGGATCAGCCGGTCTTGCAGGGCGTTGATCTCATCGTCCCTGAAGGAAAGCTCACGACGATCATCGGTCGAAGTGGTGGAGGCAAGAGCGTGTTGCTGAAACATATGATCGGGCTTCTCCAGCCTGATTCTGGACAGGTGTGGGTTGATGGAGTCGAGATTTCTCGGCTCCACGGCCATGCGCTCAACGAAGTGCGCAAGCGGTTCGCGATGTTATTTCAGGGGGCGGCCCTGTTCGATTCACTGACGGTCTTCGAAAATGTTGCGTTTCCGCTCCGAGAACGGCTTCGAATGAAAGGCTCGGATGTGATCAGTCGTGTCGAAGAGAAGTTGGAGCAAGTGGGTCTGGCCGGAATGGGACACAAGTTTCCTGCGGAATTGAGCGGGGGCATGCGGAAACGTGCCGGCCTGGCACGCGCGTTAGTCATGCAGCCGGAGATCATCCTCTTCGACGAGCCGACGACAGGACTTGATCCGCTCATGGCCAAGTCTATTCATGATCTTATTGGGAGCATGCAGCGAAAGTTTGGGTTTACCGCCGTGATGGTGAGCCATGAGATTCCAGAGATATTCGGTATTTCGGATTATGTCGCAATGTTGAAACATGGGAAGATCGCTGCGATGGCAGAGCCGGAAGATTTTCAACGGACGACCGATCCTGAAATCAGAGAGTTCATCTCAGTCGGCGGGACCGTGCCGCTGCGCGCCGCGTCCACCGGAGGCTAGAGGAGTTCAGGATGGAGAAAATCAAACTCGAATTGATCGTCGGCGTGTTTGTGCTGGTTGGCATCGTCTGTTTGGGGTATCTCTCAATCAAGCTCGGCAAGTTGGAACTCATCGGTGGCGATGTCTACGAAGTGGATGCGCTGTTCAATTCGGCTACAGGGTTGAAAGCCGGAGCGGCCGTGGAAATCGCCGGCGTGGAAGTGGGTCGAGTCAGGGGGGTCAGCCTGAAAGAAGATCGGGCCAGGGTACGGCTGGCTCTGCAAAATGAAACCAAGCTCTATTCCGATACTATCGCCTCGATTAAAACTAGAGGGATCATCGGTGAAAAATACCTTGCACTCTCGCCGGGAGGAGGGGGAGACCCTCTGAAACCGGGAGAGGCCATTCGTGATACGGAATCAGGCCTCGACTTGGAGGAGTTGGTGAGTCAATACGTTCATGGTAAGGTCAAGTGACCAGGCCTGTCTGTTGGGTGTGGCAGGAAAAACGAATATGAATATATTGGTGTCGGAGAGAAGGGCGCGATGATAGCGATCAGGGATACGGGGACTGGGTGGAGAGGCGGCAGCTCGTGGTTCGCGGTGCTTATGATGGTCATCTGCATCGGAGTGGTGGCGGTACCAGGGTATGCGGGGCCTCCTACCGATTCCATGAAATCGACGATCGATGAAGTGCTTCGCATCGTAAAGGAAAAGGAACTCAAGCAACCGGAGAAGACCGAGAAGCGCCGACACCTACTTGAGAAGGTGGTATCAGCTCGATTTGACTATACGGAAATGTCCCGACGGGCGCTTGGAGCTCCCTGGAACCAGCTGACTGATCAGCAAAAACAAGAATTTGTCGATCTCTTTCAGACGCTGCTGACCAATTCGTACGCGGACAAGGTCGAAACCTATTCAGGTGAGGGCGTGCAGTATCTCAATGAGCGAACGGAGAAAGAGTACGCGGAAGTCAGGACCAAAGTGCTTTCAGGAAAAACGGAGATTCCACTTGATTATCGCATGATCAACAGGGCAAATGATTGGCGAGTCTATGACGTCGTCGTGGACGGGGTCAGTCTGGTAAACAACTATCGTGGGCAGTTCACGAAGATTCTCCGTGCTTCTTCCTATTCAGATCTCGTCGATCAGCTCCGGAAAAAATCCGACAAGCTCAAGGCGCCATAACGTCGTTTGCGGAATCATGAGTACGTGTATGCGTAGCCTTGTTGTTGCTCTCATTCTTGCCTTGTTCGGGAGTGTGTCCCCGTTCTTTCTTGACCGAGCCCAGGCAGAGACGCAGTACTTCCCCATTCCAGCGATCAGCACCAGCCGGAATGACGGCAGCGATTTTGGGCTGATTGTGCCCGCGCTGATGACAGGCCCGGATGGGGACCTCAAATATCTGGTTGCACCGATGGTGGTGTACAACACGATCGTCGGTACGCGGGGAACCGTCAATCTGTTCCGTTACGAGCCGGGAGGAAAGGAGCTTCGGGGTATTGCCTCCTGGACGGAGCGGATCGAGCGCAAATTCTTATTGAGTTATGTGGATCCGGGTTTCAGTAATGGACGGTATAGCATTGGGTTCAGTGCCACGCATTTCAAAAATGCCACGGTGCGATTTTTTGGGCTTGGGCCAACCACGGTCAAGGAGGATGAGTCGAACTACACGGCTTCGGAGACACGATTGAACTGGAAATTCGGTGTCTATGCCAACGAAGTAACGCAGATCGCCGTGAGCCAACGACTTCGGCACATGCAGTCGATTCAGCAGGGTGCCACGGAACTTCCTTTTTCCGGAGATCTGTTCCCCGATGCCCCAGGTGTGGGAGGGGCGACGATTCTCGGCCAGCGAATCAGCTTTCATTATGACACGCGGAATAACTTGGTGACTCCCACGGATGGGATGGCAGTCACGGCCTACGCAGAGCTGAACTACAATTTCAAAAATAGCGCCGACCCTCTTTATTCTCGGTATGGTCTCGAGATCAAAAAGATGTTTGCGAGTGAATCGAAACGGGCGATTTTGGTGATTCGTGGCGATCTGCAAGCCACGCTCGGCTCAGACGTCCCGTTCTTCGAACAGAGCTCGTTAGGGGGACAGAACAACCTGCGTGGCTTTGGCGTAGACCGATACATCGATAAGCAACTGATTGCGTTCAGTGTTGAAGAGCGGATTCATATCTTACGTACGCGTTTGGCCGGTGTCATGGCGGATTTTGAGATCGCACCGTTCATCGATACCGGACAAGTCTTTAACTCATTTAAGAATGTGAGCTTCAAAGACTATCGTATTACCCCAGGCATTGGATTTCGAGGGATCGTTCGGCCCAATGTTGTGGGACGAATCGATTATGGGTTCAGTAAGGAAGGCGGAGTCATTTTTGCCGGGCTGGACTTTCCGTACTAACCGATACCATCCGGTGACCGTACCAACATAAAGCCGGTTCCTTTATATCAAAGGTCTAGAAGAGAGGGCGCTCCCCCATACACCTTTCCTAAGTGCTTGACTTCATGTGGTTCGTGTGTGAAAATTCACGAAAATTGAGCACCTGAACACACGGTGCCTATTTGGTCCTGTGCGTAGGACTGCTGCCGATGGGGGCAGCGAACGAAGGAGGCTATCTATGTCCCTACTGAAGACAATCCATAGTCCTGCTGATCTGAAGCGGTTGTCTCCGGATAAGTTCCCGGCATTGTGCCAGGAGATTCGTGAACAGATTATCGGGGCGGTCTCAAATGTGGGCGGACACCTGGCCTCGAATTTAGGCGTCGTCGAACTTACAGTCGCCTTGCAATACCTCCTGGATACACCGACCGACAAGATTATCTGGGACACCAGCAATCAGTCATACACCCACAAACTCCTCACTGGTCGGCGTGAGCAGTTCCACACGCTTCGCCAGTACGGTGGATTAAGTGGATTTTGTAAACGGGAAGAGAGTGAGTACGATACCTTCAACGCCGGGCATGCGGGGACCGGTGTATCTGCCGCCTTTGGCATGGTCGAAGCTAGAGAACAGTTGAAACAGAAGAACAAGGTTGTCTGTGTTGTCGGTGATGGCGCCATGACAGCGGGGATGACGCTGGAAGCGCTGCATCATGCCGGAGGGCTCGGAAAAGATTTTCTCGTGATTTTGAACGACAACCAAATGTCGATTTCGAAAAACGTCGGGGCTATTTCCGCCTATCTGAGTCGGACCATCACGGGTGAATTCTACGGAAAAGTGCGTGAAGAGACAGGGCAACTGTTGGGTAAGATTCCTCATATCGGTTCCGACATGCAGAAGCTCGCTCGACGAGCCGAAGAACTCGCGAAAGGCGTGATTCTTCCGGGATTGCTCTTTGAAGAACTCGGGTTTCAGTACAGTGGGCCCATTGACGGCCACAACTTTGAGCATCTCCTTCCGACGATCGAAAATGTGCTGAAGATGAAGGGGCCAGTTCTCCTTCATGTCATTACGAAGAAGGGACTCGGCTACGAGCCGGCCATGAAGAATCCGGTCTGGTTTCATGCCTGTCCACCGTTCGTTCGGTCGACTGGCGCACCAGCCAAGAAAGCCGCGCGCCCTTCCTATACGGCGATTGCCATGGATGCACTCCTTAAATTAGCCCGTCAGGACAAGCGCGTTGTGGCCGTCACGGCGGCCATGTGTGAAGGTACGGGGCTGACGG
Organism: Nitrospirota bacterium; assembly: GCA_031425875.1. Taxonomy (GTDB): domain Bacteria; phylum Nitrospirota; class Nitrospiria; order Nitrospirales; family Nitrospiraceae; genus Nitrospira_D. The sequence continues at coordinate 2,608 of JANPKE010000569.1, read as the reverse complement.
CATTCGAAAAAGAATTTCCGGATCGCCTCTATGACGTCGGCATTGCCGAGCAGCATGCAGTGACGTTTGCAGCGGGGCTTGCGACGCAGGGCATAAAGCCGGTTGTTGTGATGTATGCAACCTTCCTGCAGCGGGCCTACGATCAAGTCGTGCATGATGTCGCCACTCAGAATCTTCCAGTGGCGTTCTTCATCGATCGAGGTGGACTCGTCGCGGAAGATGGGACTACGCATCATGGGGCCTTCGACTATGCCTACCTGCGGCATGTTCCTAATATGGTGGTCATGGCTCCCAAGGATGAAAACGAACTGCAGCATATGGTGAAAACCTGTTTGGAATCCAATGGACCGATTTCCGTTCGATATCCGCGCGGGCTAAGTCTTGGGGTGAAGATGGACCCGGCTCCCCAAACCGTGCCTGTTGGAAAAGGCGAGTTGCTGAAAGATGGAACGGATGTGGCGATCATTGCGATCGGTGTCTCGGTGTGGCAGGCTGTTCAGGCAGCCGAACGGCTCAGTAGCGAAGGGGTCTCCACAGCAGTCGTGAACGGACGATTTGTCAAGCCACTCGATCATGAACTGATCGTCGATGTGGCGAAGCGGGTGCGTTATGTCGTGACGGTGGAAGAAGGCTGCAAGATCGGTGGGTTTGGGTCTGCCGTGCTGGAAACCCTTTCGGAAGCCGGAGTGACGGAGGTGAAGACAAAGGTTTTAGGCCTGCCCGATTGGTATATTGAACAGGGGCCACAAGACTTGTTGCGGGAACGGTATGGTTTGACGGCTGAAGGGATCTATCAAGGCGTGAAGGAACTGATCGGTAAAGCACCAGCCGTACAATCACCCCTCACAGATGCGGCGCTCGCTAGCCATCTTCCCCATGGAGACGAACAGGGGAGCTGACTGGGGCGTGAAGAGTAAGAGGTAAGAGAGTTACGACAGATGCATATCGCTAGGCGAAAAACCAGACAGATCTCAGTCGGAACGGTGAAGGTTGGGGGCGATGCTCCCGTGTCCGTGCAATCCATGTGTTCGACAGACACACGCGATGTGACTGCAACGGTCGCAGAGATTCACCGGCTTGAAGCTGCCGGTTGTGAACTCATCCGTGTGGCTGTTCCAGATGACGAGGCTGCCCAAGCTCTTCCGAAAATTAAAGCGGCGATGACAGTACCGCTGATAGCCGATATTCACTTCGACCATCGGCTTGCCTTGAAGGCCGCCCAAATCGTCGATTGTGTCCGTATCAATCCTGGCAATATCGGTGCATGGTGGAAAGTGGAAGAAGTCATTAAAGCCGTGAATGAACGAGGGATTCCGCTTCGGGTCGGCGTTAATGGAGGGTCTCTCGAACGACCGTTGTTGGAAAAGTACGGATGGCCTTCTCCGGAAGCGCTGGCCGAGTCGGCGCTCAATGCCGTGCGCGCGCTCGAAGACGTGGGCTTTACCAATATGAAGGTGTCGCTCAAAGCCTCGGACGTGCATCATGCCATCGATGCCTATTGGCTCTTTGCCCATCAATCGGACTATCCGTTGCATATCGGGATTACCGAAGCGGGAACGGCCATGACCGGTGCGGTGAAGTCTTCCATCGGCCTGGGGTACTTGCTTTCGCAGGGCATAGGAGACACGTTGCGTGTGTCGTTGGCTGCTGACCCCGTCGAGGAAGTCAAAGTTGGGTTCGAAATCCTCAAGTCACTTGAATTACGTCACCGGGGCATTAATGTCATTGCGTGTCCGACGTGTGGGCGGGTTGAAATCGACGTTGTCCGGATGGCAAACGAATTGGAAAGGAAGCTTGGCCATATCAAGACTCCATTAAACGTATCTGTGCTCGGCTGCGTTGTGAATGGGATTGGAGAGGGCAAGGAGGCCGACATCGGGATCGCTGGCGGTGAAGGCAAAGGTATTTTGTTCAAGAAGGGTAAACTTGTTCGCAAGGTTCCCATGGAAGAATTAATGGATACACTCATTGAGGAAGTGGAGCAGCTTGCTAAGGAAAAAGAGGCGGAGGGGAACGGCGAACCTACCGCGTCTTCGACGGAAAACGGTTGGGAACCCCTTATCCCTCAGTCGGAACATCTGTCGACGCTTGGAAAAGAAATACCGGTCTTGCCCCGCAGGTAACGGCCGCTGTTAAGGCCTCTTCTCACCTACGTAATCTAACCACTGGGCTTTTCTGCAAAAGAAATGATTGACGTGTTCTCTAAGGGGCATGTATTGGTGCCGTTGAACTATGGAATCAAGGCCGATCATTCACTGGATCAATGACGTCATCAGATCCGTTCTCTTTGTCAGGCTGGTGAGGGTCGGTCTCGCGATTGCGGCGATGGTGCATGGGTATATCATCTCCTTCGGGCGCTCATTCCACTTCCGTGACATCGATATCCATCGCGAGATCGGACGACGCTTTGTCACGGGGGACTATCTCTACGCCAATGACTACTGCTACATGTATTTACCAACCACCGGCATCTATTTCGCTCCCTTGCTCATTCTGGATAGAAACCCGAGCTTAGCTCTGCGCTATGCCGTCGCTATCGGTTGCTTAGTCATCACCATCATGTTGTTCTACCGCATGCTATGCGGCACATCAGGCACGAGCGCATGGG
>JANPKE010000568.1:0-3807 GCA_031425875.1 Nitrospirota bacterium | reverse complement strand
CATATTTTCAAGCAACTTTTCGCAGAGCCGCCCTATCGATCCTATCCCTATGCCGGCCTCGCGCTGCAGGCCTATCACCGAGAAACCGAACGAGACATTCAGGATCTGCTAGCATGCGTTCGCGCACGTGGCTCGCCAATCACGATCCGACTGGTCAAAGGAGCGTACTGGGATTCCGACACCGTCCGCTATCGGCAAGCGGGCTGGCCACCTCCGCTATTTGGCCAGAAGGCAGAGACCGACGTTCAGTACGAACGCTTGATTCCCGTGCTGTTTGAACACGCCGATCTCATCCGCCCCGCGTTCGGCACGCACAATCTTCGCACGTTAGCTGCCATCGAGGCCCATGCGGAAGCACGGGGTCTGGCCCCTGACGCGCGCGAGTATCAAATGATCTTCGGGATGGCCGAACCGTTCCAGCAGGCCATGGTCAAATTGGGCCGTCGTGTCCGCCTGTACAGTCCTGTGGGTCGGCTGCTCCCCGGTATGGCCTATCTGGTGCGGCGACTCTTGGAAAATACGTCGAACGAATCGTTTCTTCAGAAAGAGTATGTCCAGTCCCAGCCATTGGCCCAGCTCCTTGCTCCTCCGACAGCGCCGGCCCAGATCCGACGCACAACAACGAATGAGGAGAAGAGTTTTAGCAACGAACCGCACAGCGATTTTTCACAGGCGGCAGTGCGGAAGGCCATGCAGGCAAGTATTGGATCGGTTCAATCTCAATTGGGCCAAGAATGGCACGGTCGAGCATCAGGTATCAGACTAACCGGCCCATGGCTGGAATCCCGTAATCCTTGTAAACCAACTGAAGTCGTGGCCAGGGTGCAGAGCGCCGCGGTATCCGATCTGGACCGAGTTATCGAACAGTCGCTCACACAATGGGACCAGTGGCGGCGGAAAGCTCCGGGAGTGCGATCTGAAACCCTGCGTCAGGCAGCGTCCGAGATGAGCCGCCGTCGCTACGAGCTTGCCGCCTGGGAGATCTTTGAAGTCGGCAAGCCTTGGCGGGAGGCCGACGCTGATGTCGCAGAAGCGATCGACTTCCTTCGCTACTATGCAGACGAGATGGACCGTCTGGCTAGACCTGTACGATTAGGCACCCGTCCGGGAGAACTCAACCAGCGCACCTATGCACCGCGCGGTGTGACCGTCGTCATCGCACCATGGAACTTTCCACTCGCCATCCCCGCCGGAATGGTGTCTGCGGCGCTTGTGACCGGCAATCCAGTTCTATTCAAACCATCGGAACGCTCGCCCGGTTTAGGAACTCTGCTCACTGACATCTTCATCGAGGCCGGTGTACCGACCGGTTGTTTGGCCTGCCTCCCAGGTGGGCCGGAAGTCGGCCAAGCGCTCGTCGCACATTCCCAAGTCGCAACGATTGCGTTCACCGGATCGAGAACCGTGGGACTTCACATCTTGGCCGAGGCAGTGCGCGTGGGCCCAGGACAGCCTATGGTCAAGCGGGTGATTGCTGAGATGGGTGGAAAGAATGCCATGATCATCGATGAAACAGCGGATCTCGACGAAGCGATTGCTGGCGTCGTCGCATCGTTCTCCGGCTACGCGGGGCAGAAATGCTCGGCTTGCTCCCGAGTCATCGTCCATCGCACCATCTACGACTCCTTTGTTTCCCGCCTGCGTGAGGCCGTGCTGAGTTTAGACATCGGTGATCCCTCCAGACCCGGTACCAGAGTGGGGCCTGTGATCGACGCACGAGCCCAAGCGACCATCCAACGGTATATCTCACTCGGCCTCGAAGAAGGCCGGCTCCTCGTGCAGCGCACCGTAGCTCAGAATGGATATTTTGTCGGCCCGACGGTGTTTGTCGATATCCAACCGCATCACCGTTTGGCACAGGAGGAAATCTTTGGGCCGGTGCTGTCGGTCATGAAGGCCGACAGTTTTGCCGATGCGATCCGGGTAGCGAACGGGACCGACTATGCCTTGACCGGAGGGGTCTATGCCAGGAGTCCTGCCAATCTTGCAATGGCGCGCGAGCAGTTCGATGTAGGGAATCTGTACTTAAACCGACCGATCACCGGTGCCTTCGTCTCTCGTCAACCCTTCGGTGGGCACCGCTTCTCAGGGGTAGGTGCGAAGGCGGGCGGGGAAGACTATCTGGCTCAATTCATGATCACGAGAGTCAGCAGCGAAAACACCCTCCGCCGGGGATTCGAATCGACTCAATGAGGCCTTTGCCGCCTTGATGTCGTATTCTTCAAGTTCTTCTGTGATCTCCGTGACCACGCCGCGATCCTCCTTGACGGCGGATAATTCCTGCCGCTCTGAATACTTCACGAGCCCAACCCCCTTGGCGAACCAGGCCGTCATCACGTCGATTCCGGAGACGGTGCGACGGCTCCCGGACAGGTGGATCTTCATGTTCATCCGCGCTTCAACCTTGACAGCCTCCTGGAACGTACCGGCTGGGACGGTGATGGTTTCTCGACCGATCACCCTACTCCACCCCTGGGTATCGACCGTCTCATCAGTTTGGTCACGATCCATATCGCTGCCGAAATCAACCCCCATTCGGTCAAACTGTTGGAAGGAGGACGGGACTCTCAGTGGAAACCTGAAAATCTGATAGGGCGTAATGTGTTTCTCCAGCGGGGTCCCTGGCTCCGATCCATAATACACAATGCCGACGGCGTCGCGTCGATACAAACTATCCGACGGTCCGTGATTCCCCGAGTTCGTATCGTGGAACACCGTCACAGTGACACCGTTCACCGTCTTGGTTCCCGAGACCGTCGACACATTTGTGAACAATTTCAATTCGACAGTTTGGAGAGGTCCTTCGTTAATTTGGCCGCGATAGGTCCAACGGCTCCCGACCGTATCAGGAAAATACTCCTCGGACTTTGAAATCGTGACCGGCTCCTCAGCCCCGAGCACCACAGACCATGGGTGGAAACCCAGGAGCAAGCACAATCCTACCGTCAATACGAGTCGCGTATCACATGTGAGCTTTTTCATCGTTCCAACTCCAAATACGTTTTTTTGACGGTACCATAGGAGTCCAGAGAGCGGCAAGCCGATCGATGCGGTGCTAAGTTTCGATACCTGCTTGTCTTGGCCCACGTCTCCCCGCATAATTCTCTCCGACATGGAGCCTCTCATCTCCTCAACACCTCCTGCGGAGGATCAACTGACGAACCCCTCTGATCGTCCAGCAGTCCTCGTTACTGGAGCCTCTGGCGGAATTGGTCGCGCGATCAGTCAGGCCTTTGGGAAAATCGGATGGTATGTAGGAGTCCATTACTATCAAGACCAACCGGCGGCGCACACGACCTTGGAGCTGGTTGTCAATGCCGGCGGGAATGGCGATCTCTTTCATGCAGACGTTCGAGAAGCTGAATCCGTTCGACGCATGGTCGACAGCTTCTCCTCTTACACCTTCGGCCCATTAGTATTGATCTGCAACGCCGGAATCGGACAGAGCGAGTTGCTCGTGCGCCATGCGGACGAGATCTGGGATAACGTCATCGCCACGAATCTCACAGGCACCTTTCATTGCCTGCGAGCCATGGCGCCTTCCCTACTTGCTCGTGGAGGAGGCTCCATCATTGTGATTGGTTCCCACACGGGATTCCACGGGGCGACCGGCCAGAGTGCCTATGCGACATCGAAGGCCGGACTGATCGGGCTTGTCAGAACAGCTGCGTTAGAATGGGGTCCGCAAAACATTCGAGTCAATCTGGTGCTGCCTGGATGGCAGAACACACACCTGACTGAGGGGATCTTTCCGGAAGGAACAGGATGGGCCGACCATGCCTTGCAGCATCCACCGGCGATTGAAGA
>JANPKE010000567.1:0-3097 GCA_031425875.1 Nitrospirota bacterium | reverse complement strand
AGTCTGACAAGCTGCGAGTCGTACGACCACTGCCCAAGCCGAGATTTGATTTTGAGTAAGCTTATGGTTCCGTCCACTTGAGCTCGCACAATCTGTAGTCAAAGTTGTCCCCACGTTCATTTGATGCCTCCGACCTAGTGTGATACGGTCCGTTCTCTCATGCCGGACTCGGTTCCCTCCTTCACACTTGTCGATGTGCCCGGTGCGGTGCCTCTGCTCGGCCACCTGGGTGCGTTCAAGAAGCAGCCGCTGGAGATGCTCTCGGCCTGGTGGCGCCAGCACGGCGATGCCATACGTTTTCGGCTCGGACCAAAGATCCTTCATCTCTTCAGTCATCCCGATCTCGCCGAAGAAATTCTGGTCCAGCAAGCCGACCGCTTCGTAAAAGTATACGACCCTCAGCGGCCGACCGGCCTCGCGCTGGTCCTGGGTAATGGACTAGTCACTAGTTCAGGTGAGGTCTGGAAACGCCATCGTCGCATCATCCAGCCCATCTTTCATCGCTCACGGATGGCGGCCATGGCCGATCGCATGGCCCAGGTGGGCGAGGAGCGCGTGACCGCGTGGAAAGACCAGGCAGGGAGCACCATCGACGTCGCCGCTGAAATGATGCAGCTGGCCCTCGAAGTGATCTCTCAAACGATGTTCAGCACCAGCATGACCCAGCACATTGATCGAATCAGTCACGCCCTCCAAGTAAGTATCAAGTACGCCTTCGACTCATTCAGCAATCCCCTGTTTCTCCCCCTATGGGTCCCGACCGCACGCAACCGCGAATTTCATTCCGTCATGCAGTTCTTGGATGGGTTGATGTATGGATTGCTTGCTGAGCGGCGCCAAAGCAGAGCGCAGCACGGGGACCTGCTCGATCTCCTCCTGCAGGCACGAGATGAAGAGACCGGTGAGGGACTCAGCGATCAGGAACTACGTGACGAGGCCTTGACGATCTTTGCGGCTGGACACGAGACCACCGCGAACGCGCTGGCCTGGACCTGGTACCTCCTTGCCACTCACCCAGAGGCGAAGGCACGGTTTCATGAGGAAGTGGACCAGGTGCTCCAGGGAAGAGTTCCCAGCGCCGACGACCTGCAGCACCTCCCGTACACTCGGGCCATATTCGATGAATCGCTTCGTCTGTATCCGCCTGCACCAGCCCTACAGCGCAAGGCGGCGACCAGTACGACTGTGGGCGGATTGCCGCTGCCAGCTGGTGCCTTGGTCCTCATCGGCACCTATAATCTGCACAGACACCCGGCGTTTTGGCCAAACCCCGAACAGTTCATGCCGGAGCGATGGCTGGACGGTGAGCGGCCGGCAGCACGCTATGCCTACCTCCCGTTCGGCGCGGGACCGCGCGCCTGCGTGGGAATCCATTTCGCGTCCATGGAAGGGCCACTTCTATTGGCCCTCATCGGTCGCTGCTATGATCTTCAACTGGCCCAACAGCGCGTTGAGCCGCAACTCATGGTGACTCTGCGGCCGAAAGGTGGCATTCGCATGACGATCGCGCCTCGGCAGACATTAGCCATATCACCCAGCAAATAGGCGCTAAAGCACACGAGCGAAGTGTCGTAGAACAGACTACTGGAGGGGATTACCCTTGCACAGTACGCGCAAGCGAGGTTTGGTGGGCCGTGTAGGGGTCGAACCTACGGCCCGCTGATTACGAGAGACAAAAGGCCGATTTACAAAAGGTTCGTTGTTACGTAGGTTTCCCCACATTCGTGTGCCAAATCACCGGCTTGGAGGGGTTCAATGCAGTCGATTGATTCTGCTCAATTCCATGGTTTGTGAAGCTTTTTTGTATAATTTTAGCACAGTCATTTCTCAGGAAGGGGCCAAGGCTGTGAAGGCTTTAGACTACCGATTCCGCCGGTAGATGAGCTGTACCAAGAAATTCAGCAAGTATTGAGGATAAAGTATAGACCCGTGATTGAGTCGACGCGGCGGATCAACACTGACCGACCGAACATTATTCTCGGACTGGTCGGATGGCGTTATTCGTAACTTGGGTGATTGCGCAAGATGGCGGGCAGTGCTATATACCCCGCATTTGAAGCAACGAGACTATCTATTTGCCGACTGGGACGGGACGGCCCCGGCAAACTGAACTCTGTTCTCCAACCCATGTTGGCCTTTCTCATAGCGGTGCGATGAAAGGATCTGGAATGAGTTATACATTGTTGAGTATCAACCTGGCCGATCTCACAGCGATCAAGATTGCCTGTGCGCAGTGCCGTGCGTCGGCGGAATTTCCTGTGGCGCGGCTCCAAGGCGATCCGCCGGAGCGCTGCTTTCACTGCCGCGCAGAGTGGTTTGTAGCCCAGAGTTCGCAGGCCACGGCGCTTGAGCACCTGTTCCGCGCATTGGGCGAGCTCCGCGGCGAAGGGGCGTCCGGGTGCCGGGTGCAGTTGGTGATGATGCAGGATCCCGGCTTCCCGCACACCCGCGAGCCCATCTAGCATCCCGCCTTTCTCGGGCTTCCCGCCGATGTCGAGGGCGCACCTCTGGACGCATCCGTTACGCCGCTCAGCGGCAAGGCTCAATACCTTGAGCCTGAGTGTCCTGCCGCATCTATGACACGCTCCCACGATCTCGCTCTACGGTTGGATGCCTCCTCAACGGAGTCAGGAGACGCAGGACGGTGCAGGGCGCAGAGTGTTCAGTCACTTTTCGTCTTCTGAAAGGTTCAGGGCCTGTCTCCCCGTAGCTGACGAACCATCTCACTGTAGAACGTGTCGGCCAGCCGCTCCAAATTCACGCAATCCGCTTCATTGTAGCCGAGCAGTCGTGCTCTGGCGTGCTCATCATGGCTATGCCGCCATCGGTTCCACAGGAGCACCGCATCCTGACCACATAACCCGTGCAGATCGACTGCACGAGGAATGTCCAATTGCGCTTCAATCGCCTTCAGTCCCCCTCGATATCCCAACTGCCGACCAAGAAAACACAGGTCTATATGAGGTTGATCTAATGGCAGGTCGGGATAGTGCGCGAGCAACATCGGCACATCAAACGTCGTCCCACAAAACGTCACCAAGAGATCGTATTGCGAGAGTTCGTCCGCCAGGTCCCGCGCCACCAGGGACTCGCCTCG
>JANPKE010000566.1:0-5690 GCA_031425875.1 Nitrospirota bacterium | reverse complement strand
TATCAGCAAGAGTCAGGCCACGCAGGAATCAATGCAAATCCTCGAAAAATTCTCACAAACTCGTTGCGAATATGTTCAGCTGTGTTCATACATAGCATTTGGAATGTAGTTCTATTCATACGAAGGTGAATTCTTGCAGTTGATGCATGCTCTTAAATGTGCATATTGGGTTAGAGCGAACATTCCTCGTCACAAATTATTTGGATCTGGATGGCAAGAGTTGTAATTATCGGCGGCGGCCCTGCCGGACTCATGGCGGCGGAAGCGGCAGCCTCAGCGGGCTCGCGCGTTGAGCTGTACGATGCCATGCCGTCGGTGGGGCGAAAGTTTCTGCTGGCAGGAAAAGGCGGTTTGAACCTCACGCATTCGGAACCGATCGAACCCTTTCTTTCTCGCTATGGCCAACAACGTGCATTCATCGAGCCTGCGATCAGGTCGTTTTCCCCGAGCGCCTTGCGGGATTGGGCTCGTGAACTGGGTGTGAACACGTTCGTCGGTACGTCCGGACGGATCTTTCCCACTGATCTGAAAGCGGCACCGCTCTTGCGCGCCTGGTTGTGTCGGTTGCGACAAGCCGGCGTACAGTTCCATGTCAGACATCGGTGGCGCGGATGGGATGAAGAGGGTAGGGTGCAATTCACCACTCCACAAGGGCTGGTTCGTGCTCACGCCGACGCTGTGGTCTTGGCGTTGGGGGGTGGGAGTTGGCCGCACCTCGGCTCCGACGCCGCATGGACTCAGATTCTGACTGAGCAAAAGGTACTGATCGCTCCGCTAAAGCCGGCCAATTGTGGATTTGACGTTGGGTGGACCGAGCACTTTCGGACGAAGTTTGCCGGTCAGCCAGTGAAAACGGTTCACATCGTCGTGAAGACCACCAGCGGTCGGGAAATCCGTCATATGGGGGAGTTCGTCATTACGGCGAACGGCGTGGAAGGCGGCATTATCTATATGGTCTCAGCCTATGCTCGCGATACGATCGCCACAGAAGGCACGGCCACTCTGTGGCTTGATCTCGTCCCAGATCGATCGCTGCAGCAACTCACACATGATCTTTCGAAGTCACGCGGGAAACGTACGATGGCGACGCATCTCAAACGGTGCGCCGGTGTCGCGGGAGTCAAAGCCGGTCTCTTGCGCGAGGTGGTGTCGAAAGACGTGTTGGCAGACTCTGCTCGCTTGGCCGCTGCCATGAAATCCCTCCCGCTTACACTCATAGCACCTCGACCACTGGCAGAAGCCATCAGCACGGCCGGCGGTGTCTCGCTCGAAGCTCTTAATGCCAACTTGATGCTGCACGCATTGCCTGGAGTGTTTTGCGCAGGGGAAATGGTGGACTGGGAGGCGCCAACGGGAGGATATCTGCTCACTGGTTGTCTGGCGACCGGACGTCTCGCCGGAACCGCAGCAGCCGCGTGGGCCCACGCACATCCTGCGAAGCCTACCTGAGATATCATCCTGTTCAGTCAGGAGTGATGCGTCCGCATCACGCGAATAACCAGCTCCAGATTTTGGAAAGCCAGCTGGTGATCATTTCGACCCAGGAGTCGATTGTCGACGGTGGATCAATCTTCACGGAGGGTGATGGTGCTGCAGGTTTGAGAGGAGCGGGACTCGGAAGCGGGGGGGCAGCTTGTACAACTTGTGTCGGTTCGGTACTCTGAGTGGGTGTGACTGAAGATATGGACTCTTCAGAGATAACCGGCTCAGTGATGACAAGTTTCTCTCTTTCCGATTCCACCCTCACAGATGCTTGGGGCTGTTGTATTTCCTCCTTGTACTGAGCCACCTTGGTTTGCAAGGAGACGCTCTCTTGCCGAATATCCACGATCTTACGCGCCAGCTGCCAACTCTGATTCATTAAGGTTGCCACCTGTGTCTTCAGCGACGCGAGGGCGTCCTCCGCTCGCTGTCTCATAATCGGCAGCTGTTCTTCTTCTCGCTGAATCGTGCCCCGCAGTTCGGACATGGCGGCATCTTCACGTCGGTTCGAAGCCTGTAGTGCCGCGATCGCCTCATCCAGCTCCCTGACGTCTCCGCGTACGGCTTCCAAGGCTTGAGTCTGTTCCAGCGTCTCCGCCTTGACCTTTTCGTACGTACCCCGAGTGACACAGCCGACCTCCAAGAATACAACCCCGGCGAGCACAGAGAAGACAACTCGTTGAACGGCTAGAGACCTGGTGCCGGTAGGATGTGTCATAGGTGATGCCTCATGGGTTAGCCAAACTGCAACCCGTGCGGCCGAGTTTGCAGTCGGTCCGGTGAGTAGCTACGCGTAAGATGTACACAGTTGATGACGATCCGTCAACCATGCTCACGCGCTCTTCCAAGCACGCTTGGATAACCAGTCGGAATATGCGTACTATGGGCCATCATGTCGTCTGATGCGGCCATGTCCATTCGGCTCCCCCCAGAATGTGAGACCGCTCTCTTGGAACGATTTCTCAAGGCCGAGGCCATGGCGCTGTGGACCGTACGGTCTGCGCGTTTACAAGACGTGCCTCCCAACGTCTATACCTTTCTCCGAAAACACGAGGAGGATGAGCAGCAGCATCTGGCACAATTTGAAACCATGATTGGTCGTCAGCCTCGTGAACGGGAACGGCTTCCGTCTGTGCCACGACAATGGCCGGCCCTGGCTGTTCAGATCTATGGCTATGAGTCATTGGGTTTAGAATTCGCGAGGTTGCTTCTGCCGCTGCGACCGGACCTCTCCTCGATTCTTGAAGACGAGGTCGTTCACGTAGGGTTCTTCGAAGATGAGGTGCACCGTATCCTGAAAGGGAAGGGTGAGTCTGCCGAACAGGCACGGATCTCTGCTCGTGCGTGGTGGCGGAAACTACCCCGAACCGTCCATCGGTATTTGGAGGCGCCGGTACTCGGGCCATTTCGACTGACACTGGCGACTCAGATTCTCACGGCAGTCGAGCAACGATTTATCAGAAGTGGACTTCTGAAGGACGGGACGAACCCATGAAGGGGGTCAAGAGAAGGGAATCAAGCTTGGCCCGAGGGTAGGCCGGTGACGGCCCCCATCTTGCGGTACTTCTGCTCCCGCTGTGCAAGAAGTTGCTCGACGGGTAGATCAAGCAGATCAAACAGTTGGTTCGTCAGCGCTTTTCCGACCAGGTCGCAAACGGCCCTCGGCTCGCGATGCGCCCCACCCACCGGTTCGGGAACAATCGTGTCGATCACGCCAAGCTCAAACAGATCGTTCGCAGTCATTTTCAATGCGGCGGCGGCATCGGGAATCTTTTCCGGGTTGTCCCAAAGAATCGCGGCACAGCCTTCAGGGGAAATAACCGAATAGACCGAATGTTCCAGCATCAAGACACGGTCGGCGACGCCGAGAGCTAGAGCCCCCCCGCTTCCCCCTTCACCGATGACCACGGCAATAATCGGCACAGTCAAGCGGGACATGACAAACAAATTTCTGGCGATGGCTTCAGCTTGCCCACGCTCCTCGGCACCGATACCGGGATAGGCACCGGGCGTATCAATAAAGGTCATGATCGGGCGATTGAACTTCTCCGCCATCCGCATGAGGCGAAGGGCCTTCCGATACCCTTCCGGGTTGGGCATACCGAAGTTGCGTTGCATGCGCTCTTTGAGGGTCTTGCCTTTTTGATGACCGATAATCATCACCGGTCGGTCGTTGAATCGGGCAAATCCTCCCACGATGGCCCGATCATCTCCGAACACACGGTCGCCGTGCAACTCGAGAAAATCTCTCGTCAACTCACTGATATAGTCCAGCGTACTTGGGCGTTGAGGGTGGCGGGCCAGCTGCGTTCGCTGCCAGGGGGTCAGGTTTTTATAGAGCTCGTGCTCGACTTGCGCCAGTTTAGCGCGAAGCTTCCGGATGTCGTTCTGGGAAGACGATTTACCGCTGGTGGCCGCGGCGGATAGCTTCTCGATCTTCTCTTCGATCTCACGGATCGGCTTTTCAAATTCAAGGTAGTCGCGCATAGCCCCGTTCACTTCCGGAGAACCATCAGCCAACCGGCCCAACTCAGATCCCTAGGATAGCAAAGAGAGAGCCCCTTTGCCTAGCACTTCCTCAACCTCCGACACAAAGTGATCGCTGGGACACACGGTCAGGTTGGGGAGGGGATTGGTTTCAGCTTCCCAATTTGCACCGGTTCGAAACAACATGGAGATCGTGGTGTTGCCGGGATGTCGCATGAAAACCTCACGCAACCGAGGCAATTGCTCAGGGAGCTCCGGGCGATCCATGAGGCTGATGCGAATCCGCTTGATCGCCTGTGCCTGCACCTCAGCCAGCGGTTCGATCTTGCTCCCACGGATTTTGGTGCCTTTGTCGCCGCGATCGATCGTACCCGTGATACGAACGATCCGTTCCGGTGCGATCAGCTCACCAGCGGTTCTGAACAAATCAGGAAACACGATCACTTCCGTGGTCCCTCGTAGGTCTTCCACCGTGAGGTAGGCCATCCGATCGCCCTTTTTCGTCAGCATCGATTTGACCGAGGCGATAATGCCGCAGATCTTTACCTCGCTGCCGTCCCCGCAGTCTTTCAATCCCGCGGTCGTCGTGGTCGACAAGGCACTCAACGTCGCTTCGTAGCGGGTGAGGGGATGGGCGGAAATATAGAACCCGGTCAGCTCTCGTTCGTACTTCAATCGTTGCACTTGATCCCATTCTGCGATCGAAGGCAGCGGGGAAGTCGGCAAGGCCGTTGTGGTGGTGTGGCCATTCAGCTCCTCACCGAAGATGCTGGTCTGTCCAAGATCGCGTTCACGTTGTACTGCCGCGCCCTCCTCCACGGCTTGATCAAGCACCGCCATCAGTTGTGCGCGCTTGGCGCCGGTGGAATCAAATGCACCGGCCTTAATGAGGCCTTCCAACATCCGCTTGTTTGCCTTATGAAGATCAACCCGCCGACAGAAATCAAAGAACGACCCAAACGGACCGGTCTGTGTTCGCACGTCCAACACTGATTCCACCGCGCCTTCTCCGACGTTCTTGATGGCCGCCAAGCCGAACCGGATGGCGCCGTCATGGACGGCGAAGTGCGTTTGGCTGGCATTCACGTCAGGCCCCAGCACTTTAATGCCCAGGTCCCGACATTCGGTGAAATACCCGACCAACTTATCCTGATTGCCCATGTCGGTCGTCATCAGGGCTGCCATGAATTCAGTCGGGTAGTGGGCTTTTAAGTAGCCCGTCTGATAACACACGACGGCATAGGCGGCCGCATGCGATTTATTGAATCCATATCCGGCGAATTTCTGAATCAGTTCGTACAGCTTCTCCGCTTTCTTCTCAGGAATCTTTTTCTGTGTCGCGCCCTCGATAAACTTCACGCGTAGCTTTTCCATCTCTTCCGGCTTCTTTTTGCCCATCGCACGACGAAGAATATCGGCTTGGCCCAACGAGAAACCGGCCATCTTGTTGGCGATCGCCATGACTTGCTCTTGGTAGACGATCACGCCATAGGTATCCTTGAGGATCGGCTCCAGTTCCGCCAGCTCATAGGCGATCGGCACCTTCCCCTGCTTTCGCTTGATAAAATCAGGGATAAGATCCATTGGTCCTGGTCGGTACAGCGCGATAATGGCGATGATGTCTTCAAATCGGTCTGGCTTGAGGCCCGTCAGGAGATCCCGCATGCCGGAGCTTTCAAGCTGGAACAGCCCCGTGGTTTTTCCGGAGCTCAGCAGGGCAA
>JANPKE010000565.1:0-1961 GCA_031425875.1 Nitrospirota bacterium | reverse complement strand
TAATCAGCGGCGACCGACAGCGCACGGCGTGCGGTACTATCGTCGAATCGTTCAAGCTCGTGTTTGGCCGCGGCGATATAGGCGCTCGCGCGATCCATCGCATAGGTGATTGAACCAAAATTGGCCATCAACAATAAGATTCGTTCAAGATCGGCGGTGTTGAGCGTCCGGGTCTCCATTCGGTCTTTGATCATTTGGCGGTCCTGCTCCGAGCACTGCTGTAACAGATGCAGCAGCGGCAGCGTCGCTTTTCCCTGCCGGAGATCTTGCCCGATCGTTTTGCCCAGTGACTCGCCGTTTGCGATGTAGTCTAAGGTATCGTCGGCCACTTGAAAGGCGATGCCGAGGTATTGGCCGAAGCGAAACAGCGCCTCCTGTTGGGTTTCAGACGCCTCGGCCAGAATGGCACCCATGCGGCACGCTGCCGCAATGAGGCCGGCGGTCTTATGCTCGACGATCTTGATATACTCAAGTTCCGGCATCGAGGGATTGCCGTTATAGTACAGCTGAAGGACTTCGCCTTCCGCCATTTTGTTGCAGGCTTCGGCCAAGACTTCATTGATGCCTTGACTCTGGAACTCAACCACTTTGCACATAGCCTTCGTATAGAGGTAGTCGCCGACGAGAATGCTGATCTGGTTGCCCCACACCTTCCGAGCGGCTCTTCTGCCTCTTCGGAGATCGGCGTCATCGACGACATCGTCGTGTAACAGGGTTGCGGTGTGGATGAATTCCACGATGCTGCCGAGTTGATGATGGTCCCCGCCGGGATAACCGCAGAGGCGAGCCGACAGGAGGAGCAGTAAGGGTCTGATGCGTTTGCCGCCACCGCTCAAGATATGGGCGGCGACCGTATTGACCAGGGTCACGCTAGAGTCGAGGTTTCCCCTGACTCGCTCTTCCACTCCGTCCAGTTCACCACGGTAGGCATCCCACACATCCGACATACTGTGCAGGGTTGCGATCGCTGGACTTTGTGCCATGCGCGGATGGTATGGCAGCCGAGGAAATAAAGTCAAGCAAATGAAAGAGGTATAGACCTCCCGCAATCTTGACAGAGGAATGACCCATCCAGTAAGGTCCCATCGTAATGATCGGGTGAGGGTCACCCTGAGCGCTAGAGGGGCACATCCACCCCAGGTTTCTCGCGTGCTTCACTCCCTACATACATAGGAAAACACTCAGTCTTTTAACGAGATAGGTACATGAATATTCCTGGGTTTCCCCGCCAGCAAGGGCTCTACGATCCTCGGTATGAGAAGGACTCCTGTGGGATCGGTTTTGTCGTCAATATCAAAGGGAAGAAATCCCATGACATTGTCCGCAAAGGGCTTCAAGTCTTAGAGAATCTGACCCATCGTGGGGCGCAAGGCGCTGATTCCTGTACGGGAGACGGAGCAGGCATTCTTTTGCAAGTCCCGCACACGTTCCTGAAGCGGGTCGCGGGGGATGTCGGCGTGTCATTGCCGGATGTTGGCGAGTACGGAGTGGGCCAGCTCTTTCTCCCGCCTGCTACAGTTGCTCGACGGCTGTGCGAGAAGCTGTTCGCCGAGATTCTTGCGGAAGAAGGCTTGCGTCTGCTCGGTTGGCGCGATGTGCCAGTCAAGAGCGACCGGATCGGCGCGCAAGCGCGCACGACCGAGCCGTTCATGCGACAGCTCTTCATCGCGCGAGATGCCTTCAACGAAGCCCAATTCGAGCGAAAACTGTATGTAACCCGCAAGCGGGTTGAAAAGGCCGTGGCGGAGTCGGCCATTCAAGGGCGGGAACATTTCTATGTCTCCAGCCTGTCGGCCAACACCATCGTCTATAAAGGGTTGCTGTTGCCGCATCAAATGGCGGCTTACTACCAAGACCTCACCGATGAACGGATGGTCAGCGCACTGGCCTTGGTGCACGCACGTTTCAGTACGAATACCTTTCCCACCTGGCCGCGTGCCCATCCCTATCGGTATGTGTGC
>JANPKE010000564.1:0-3700 GCA_031425875.1 Nitrospirota bacterium | reverse complement strand
CCCTCGCAACGGCATTCGTCAACGAGACTCCATGGAAGAATAAATTTGAGACATTCACGGATATTCGAATGGGAGCGTAACCGGCATCTTGCCAGGCTTTATTTTGTCGGCAGGCCATGAGCAACACTTCGTCATCCACTTTTTGAATCATTCCTGTCTCAATCGCAAGAGGAAGAAACACAGCAGGCAGCAGCATTCCCCGCTGAGGATGATGCCACCGGACCAGCGCCTCTGCACCCACGATCCGATTGGTCCGGATGTCCACTTGCGGCTGGTAATACACTACTAACTCATGGCGTTCCAGCGCCTTCCGCAGATCATTTTCCATCTCCAGTCGCTCCGTGGCCAATGCGTTCATGGCCGCGGAGTAAAACTGAAAATTATTCCGGCCTTGTTCTTTCGCGTGATACATGGCGACGTCTGAACTCTTCAGGAGAAGATCCACTGAATCTCCATCACTCGGGAAGATGGCAATCCCCACACTGACTGTGAGAGACACCTCATGCCCATCGACCAAGAAAGACTTCGCCAAGGCTTCCAATATACGCCGGGCGACCTTGCCTGCATCCTGGACCTCCCGAATGTTTGTCAGCAACACGGTGAATTCATCTCCGCCCAAGCGAGCGAGTTCATGTGTCACGTCTTTCTCCACCGACCGGCCGACTGAATCGCTATGCCTGGTCGCGTACGACAAGCGGTCGGCTACCTGTTTCAAGAGTAAGTCCCCGACATTATGGCCCAACGTGTCGTTGATGACTTTGAATCGGTCCAAGTCGAGAAACAGCACAGCGAGCGTCGACTGGTAGCGGCGCGCATAAGCAAGCGCTTGCGTGACACGATCCTTAAATAACACACGGTTGGGCAGCCCGGTTAGGCTATCGTAATAAGCCAGCCGGTGGATTTCCCGCTCCGAGCGTTTTCGTTCACTGATGTCCTGCGCCGTCCCTACAATTGTGTGAGCTTTCAGCTGATCATCGAACACCGCCTCGGCTTGTAAATTTACGGTAAACTCTCCCCCGTTTGGCAACACGATCCGATGATCGATATCACAGGGCTTCCGTTCCTTGAGGATCAACGTCAGTGCCTTGCCGACGCGGTCGCGGTCTTCCTGATGAACAGCGTTAAGAAATGACTCCTTAGTCCCCCCGAAGTCTTGTTGACGAATCCCCATCAACCGGTAAAGCTCGGAAGAAGCCGTGAAGCGGTCTGTGGCAGGATGCCATTCCCAATTGCCAATCTTGGCGATCCGCTGCGCCAGACCAAGCCGAGCCTCGCTGCGCAACAACTCATTCAGCGTGATGCTCCCTCGCAACATGTACCGGACGCGATGTCCCAAGATCGTCGCATTCATCGGTTTGGTGATGAAATCGGTGGCGCCGTGCTCATACGCGCGCGCGATAGAGTCAGCATCGTCCAAGGCCGTCATAATAAGAATCGGCACACGGCTCCCCTCTATCGACTCACGCAGTTTTGCGCAAGTGGCAAACCCATCCATCACGGGCATCACCACATCCATGATGATAAGATCGGGACGTCGACATACAAACTGCTCTAAGGCTCGTGAACCGTTCGACGCCTCACACACCTCGAACCTCGCTTGTTCGAGGGCTTCACGCACGAACATCCTGACCAACTCCTCATCATCGACCACTAAGACTAATGAGGAAGTCTTCCCGTCTTCTTTTTGCATATTAGTAAAGTGGATTTCCTTGTGCCCCGGAGACTTACAAAAGACTTAGGCGGCTTCCTTCGCCAACAAGCCTTCGATCCCTCGCTTCGCTCGAAGATATTCCTTTTCGACCTCGGCGAAAGCAGCCGGTGCCAACGACAAATCCCCCGAACTAGCTATGGTCTCAAGCTTTTTGATTTGCTCGGCCAATGTTCTGGCGCCTAACATCCCGCTACTTGATTTGAGGGAATGTGCAGTTTGGAACAGCTCAGCGGCGTTCTGCGCAGCGACGTGCTGCCTCATGGCCTCAATAGATTGCCTCGAAGAATCCAGGTATCGAGACAATAGGTCAACATAGATATCGGGTCTGCCGGGGCGGCGAAGGGCGCGTATGCCTTGCAAGGTTCGTTCGTCAAGACAATCGACAGATTCGCTAACGGCGGCAACAACCGATGCGGCCGGACCAATGCTGTCAGGCTTGTTCGAAGGAGATGATCTACTCTGCGGTACCCACCGTCGCACCACAGCAATGAGTTGGTGCTGTCTGAATGGCTTGCTCAAATAATCATCCATGTCTTGAGCTAAACAGCGCTCCCGATCTCCAGCAATCGCATGGGCGGTTAAGGCGACGATCGGCACTCGTGGGAGCCCGAGATCTTTTTCCCGGATACGGATGGCAGCCGTAGCAGCAAATCCATCCATATCAGGCATCTGACAATCCATAAACACCAAATTGAACGTGCGTTTCATCATTGCTTCAACGGCTTCACGCCCATTGCAAGCGGTATGTGCATGATACCCTTCTACCGCAAGCATCTCGGCCGTGACTTCTCGATTAACCGGATTGTCCTCTGCTACCAGGACAGACACATTTTTCCGTGGTTCCGGATGGGTCATTTCAACCGGCACGGGCTCGGTCAGAGCCAAACTCTCCTTCCCTGTCATGGTGAGGGCAATGAGACGATTGTAGAGATGGGATTGACGAACGGGCTTGGTAATCGAACCATCAAGCTCTCCGGCAGCATCGGAAGCAAGCCATCGTTCGTCTTGCCCCATCGAGGTCAGCATGATGATTTTTATCCTCGCCAGCCTACTGTCAGCTCGTATGGCTCTGGCCAATTCAAACCCGGCCATTTCCGGCATTTGCCCGTCAATGATCGCCAGATCGTACAGTACCTGTGGAATCGACACATTACGAATGATTTCTAACGCTTCTTTGCCAGACGATACACTCACGTGAGCAATACCCCATCCATTCAGGTATTGGTCAAGAATGTGGCGGCTGGTCGCATTGTCGTCGACCACGATCGCGCGCATCCGGCTGAATTCGGCACAGGCCTCCCAGCGTTTCGATTCGCCCTTGAGCGACCGAGAGAACGGTATCTTTAACCAAAACGTAGAACCATTCCCCAAGGAGCTTTCGACACCGACCGTTCCGTTCATCAGACTCACCAACTGCTTAACGATGGTTAAGCCCAGCCCCGTCCCTCCGAACTTTCTCGTGGTTGACCCATCCGCCTGCGAGAACGACTCAAAAATCTTTTCTTGCACGGAAGGGGCGATTCCTAATCCCGTATCCTTTACCGCTAGGCTGAGCGTGACCTGGTCTGCCTTCTCTTCGACGTGAGATACCGAGAGCACTATTTCCCCTTGTTCTGTAAACTTTACGGCATTCCCCACGAGATTCACGAGGATTTGGCGCAGTCGCGTGGCATCTCCTCTTAAATGCTCCGGTACCCCGTCGAGAATATTGGAAGCTAACTCGACCTGCTTCGCCTGTACTCGGTGCGCAAAGAGATCCATCACCTCCCCGATTAACTCCTGCAAATCGAAGTCGCTGTTCTCTAGTTGCAGTTTGCCCGCTTCAATTTTGGAAAAGTCCAGGATATCATTCACTACGTTGAGCAGGGTGATTCCTGATTTATCCACAATCTCGACAAACCGCCGCTGTTTATCGGTCAACTGGGTATGCAGCAATACCTGTGTCATACCTAGAACTCCGTTCAGCGGAGTTCGAATCTCATGACTCAT
>JANPKE010000563.1:0-2238 GCA_031425875.1 Nitrospirota bacterium | reverse complement strand
AATCTTTCTGCCCAAAGAGCGCGACCTGAGAGCGGACAATTCCAAAAAGCTTCGTCACAACGGTCGCAACGCCTGAAAAATGATGAGGACGTATCTCCCCTTCCCACCGGCGTGCGACTGTCGGAAGTGTGACCACCGTTTGAAATCCATTCGGGTACATCGCCTGCACGGTCGGCTCAAAACAGACATCAACTCCTTCTTTTCGGCACATCGCGCGATCGTGCGTCATGGGACGTGGGTACTTGGCGAGGTCTTCCTGCGCCCCAAATTGAGTGGGATTCACGAAGATGCTCACCACGAGCGCGTCGCAACGCAACCGCGCTGCCCGAATCAGTCCCCGATGGCCATCATGCAATGCTCCCATGGTCGGAACCATGCCAATCCTCGCACCTTCTCGTTGGAGTCTCTGGCTCCAAGCCGTCATGCCTGAGGGCGAGTGAATGATCTTCATGAGCCGGATGGTGAGCTGCACGCTGGGCGTGAGCCGTATCGAGTGGAAGGCTGAGGAAATACAAGCTGTACCTGAGACTGATCCTTAGCTTCCGTCAATAACTGGGCGACTGATTGATTGAGCGTCGGATGGACCCAGAGCGGATCGAGTTCATTCATAGGCATCAGGACAAATCGGCGTTGGTGAAGGCGAGGATGCGGAATGGTCAACCCTGGTTCCTTGATCACATGCTCCCCATAAAAGAGGATGTCTAAGTCGATCGTTCGAGGACCGGACCGGTTATCTTCATCTCGATCGAATGCACGTTCGATTTCCTGGAGGGTCGTAAGGAGACTGCGGGGAGTAATGTCTGTTTCAAACTGCACCACCCCATTGAGGAACCATCCCTCTCCGGGATCGATCCGGTCGCGTACCGGTTCCGTTTCATACAGCAACGAAACGCCCTGCAGGCGAGAATGTGGAAGGAGGCTCAGCAACGTCACTGCTCGATCGCAAAAATCGACTCGATCGCCGACGTTCGATCCAAATCCGATGAAGACCGTCTCCATAGCGAGTTACGCGTGAGGGGTAAGAAGTTTAGAATCCCACTTTTTTGATCCGCTCGACCGCTTCCGCTAACCGCTCTTTGGTCGTGCAGACCGTCATGCGGATATAGCCTTCGCCCGGTGCGCCAAAGCCGTTGCCCGGCGTCGTCACAATCCCAGTTTTTTCCAGTAGATGGGCGGTGAAGGACGTAGAGGTGTAGCCCTTCGGCACCGTCACCCAGATGTAGAAAGCGGCAGGTGGCGCATCCACTTCCAATCCTAGTTGCTTGAGCCCAGGAATGAGCGTATCGCGGCGCTCCTGGTAGATCGTTCGGATGGCGTCGGTGACAGAGTCGTCCAAGCCCAACGCGGTAATGCCGGCCTCTTGAACCGCCTCAAAACAGCCTGAGTCGAGGTTGCTCTTCACCTTACCGAGGCCTGCCAGAACATCCTTGTTGCCGACGACAAACCCAAGGCGCCAGCCGGTCATGTTATACGTCTTCGAGAGCGAGTGGAACTCCACACCAACGTCCTTGGCCCCATCCACTTCCATAAAGCTCGCTGGGCGCCTGCCGTCGTAGTAGATTTCCGAGTAGGCCGCGTCGTGGCAGATGATGATTTGATTGTCCTGTGCGAACTCAATGGCCCGCTTAAAGTAGTCCTTCGTCATAATCACGGACGTCGGATTATTCGGAGAGTTTAGCCACATCAGCTTGGCTTTCCTGGCCACATCCTTTGGAACCGCATTCAGATCCGGCAGAAATCCATTTGCTTTTGTCAGCGGCATGATGTGCGAGACACCACCTGAAAATCCCGTACCGACGGGATACACCGGATAGCCAGGGCTGGGAACCAGCACGACATCGCCAGGGTCGACAAAGGCCAGATGAATATGTCCAATGCCCTCTTTCGAACCGATCAGGGTAAGGACCTCGTTCGCTGGATCAAGCGTCACATTAAAACGGCGCTTGTACCAACCAGCCACGGCTTTTCTGAACGTCACCATCCCTTCATAGGAGGGATACTGGTGATGCTTGGGATCCTTGGCCGCTTTGGCCAAGCTTTCGATAATCGGCGCAGGCGTCGGCAAATCGGGGTCGCCGATGCCCAGATTGATGATATCCACCCCACGTGCAATGGCTTCTTGCTTCATTTTGTCGATGGCGGCAAACAAGTAGGGAGGCAGCGTCTTGATGCGTGCCGCAACTTCAATCGGGAACCCGGCCATTATGATCTTGCTCCTTTCGAGATAGATTCACCTAT
>JANPKE010000562.1:0-2339 GCA_031425875.1 Nitrospirota bacterium | reverse complement strand
GCTTTTCCCAGTTGACCTCGCTCTCTTGCGCCTGGGGGAGTATCTCCCCTTCTTCTTCCTCGATATGGTGTTTCACCAGCTCCCCCAAGACTTTGAACTTCGCGTGAAACACCTCATTTTTCGGTTTCAGCTTCTTGAGTTCCTTGATGAGGACATGAACGAGATGATGCTCCTCTACTGCCTCGTTCATCATCTTGTTCTCATCGAGTTGTTTCCGAATCGCCGGATAGATGAGTTTTTCCTCCAAATCAGCATGGACCTCAAGCTCCATGATCGCCGTGGCGGCAATGTCCGCCTGCTCTCGACCCTTGGCGGATTCGAAGTCTTCGAAGAGGCCTTTCACCTTTTCATGATCGTCTTTCAGCATCTTAATGACATTAGATGCACCTGCTTCCGTATCTACCATAGCCAACCTCCTTGTTGAGTAGCGGGTAAAGACCCCTGCGAGCTCTATATCCGTATCGCAAGTTGGTGCGACGCACCACTAGGGCTTACCCGGACGAGGAAGTGGAGGTGAGGTCCCGTTCGTGGGGGAGCCGGTTTCTAGCGCTCTAAAGGAATCGCACTGATGTGTCCGGTCTCTTCGAGCGTGGCGCTTCGTATCCCGTCCGGAGAGGAATACCCCAACTTCCGCAACCCCGCCAGGAGTTCATCATAGGAGAGCCCTTCGCTGGCCAGCGCCTCATGGTCCACACGGGCATTCTGGATCAGATGCCGAGGACAACTGCGCACGAGATGGCGAATGCGAGTGGAGCGAGCACAGACCACCGCGAGGAGCTGATGCGCCCCGAATACTGTGGCGATAAAGATGAGCGCATTGAGGACTCCCTCGCGTAGTACCGTCGTCTGCAGCACGACGCTAATGGTAATGAGGATCACTAAATCGAATGTCGTAGTCTGCCCCGCCAACCGTTTTCCAGCGAGCCGCATGACCGTGACGAGCGTTGCATAATAGGCAAGAGCGAGCGCCACCTGTAAGAGAAAGTCCTGCATCACATGTACATCCATGACGGTAGCCTGGGCAATCCTGCAGCATCAGAATCCACCGTTCCTGAAGCTCGGCCACGTTTGAGGCATATCAATAGGATAAATGAACCACTTGGTCCTCTTTAGCCATATAGAGTTCTTCCACCGAGAAGGTATATCCCTCGCTGCAGCGCATTTCCACATGGCGGTGTGGCCCGGTTACGGCTTGTACGACGCCCGCACAGGCGGGGCAACTGATCATAGTTGGACCATCAGTGAGCATGCAATCATGCTAGGACGGAAAACGCCGGTTCGCGCCTAGGCGATTACCGAGGGGCGTCTGGTAACCAGCGTGGGTTTCCGGACCATTTTGTTACGCTTGTCGGCCTTCAAGGCGACAGAACGCTCCCTGTCGCTTCAGGGGCTTTCACCAGGTGCTCCACCGCATGTTCTCGTGACATCTTCACATGATGGGTAGAAGAGGTCTGGCATTCTCAGCGAGAGAGAGAATGGGAATGAAGGAGGAGACAAAACGCCATGACCCCGTCGTGGAAAAGCCTGCTGCAACCAGCGCAACTCTGGAAGATTCTTAAGGACACCTTTACCGAATGGAGTAAGGATAAGGTCCCGCGTCATGGTGCGGCGCTGGCCTATTACACCGTCCTCTCGTTGGTGCCACTCCTCGTCGTGATCATTGCAATAATCGGGCTCATATTTGGCCGTGAGGTCGGGCAAGGCTACATCGTAGAGCAGATTGCAGGTTTGGTGGGCCCGCAAAGCGCGGAGGCCATCAAGGAGATGATTCAACGGGCGAGTGAACCCTCGACAGGGATCGTTGCGACCGTTTTAGCCGGGGGGACGTTACTTCTCGGCGCGTCAGCGGTGTTTGCCCAACTCCAAGACTCCTTGAACTCGATTTGGGGAGTGGAGCCCAAAGAGGGGCGAGGCCTGTGGGGACTCATCCGTGATCGATTCTTATCTGTCGCGGCCCTCCTGGGAACCGGATTCTTGCTTCTCGTATCGCTTGTTCTGAGCGGTGCATTGGCGGCATTCGGGAATTGGTTTGGAGGCTGGCTTCCAGCTCCTGAGATTGTGCTGCACCTCCTGGAGTTTCTCATTTCGCTCGCAGTGATCACCGGATTATTTGCTATGATCTTCAAGGTTCTTCCTGATGCGCATGTAGCCTGGAGTGATGTTTGGATAGGCGCCGCTTTAACGTCGCTACTCTTTACAATCGGTAAATTTGCGATCGGGCTTTATCTCGGGAAGACCGATGTGGGCTCTGCATACGGGGCCGCGGGCTCCCTTGTGATCGTGCTCATATGGGTCTATTACTCGGCCCAAATCCTGCTGTTTGGCGCTGAATTTACGCA
>JANPKE010000561.1:0-2302 GCA_031425875.1 Nitrospirota bacterium | reverse complement strand
AAGACGGATGAAACGGTCATTCAACTGGAGTAACCCCATCACCGGCTCGATTCTCTGCCCATGCAAACTTCGGCATCTGGTGACGTTCATCCTGTGTCTTGTATCGTCCTTCATGACCGCTTGTGCTCCCCCCTTACAGATCCCGCCTTATTTTGAAACGTTGGAACGCGCCCCGATCGAGCGCATCCCAATCAACACCGTGCTCGTCCATGGTCAACGGATTGCCTATCTCGATGTCGGGACTGGACCTCCGGTCATCCTCATCCACGGGTTTGGTGGATCGATGTGGCAATGGGAGCATCAGCAACATGCCTTGTCTCAACATTTTCGTACCCTGACACTCGACCTACCCGGTTCTGGATTGTCCGACAAACCGGACATTGAATACCTACCGGATCAGATGTTGGACTTCTGTATCGGATTCATGGACGCCCTGCAGATTCCTCACGCCACGCTCGTCGGCAATTCTATGGGCGCAGCGTTGGCCATTGGCATGACCTTGACCCACCCCACCCGTGTCGACAAGCTCGTGCTCATCAGCGGGCTACCGTCTCAGGTCATGGCCAAGCTCACCAGCCGGTCGTTCAGGCAAGCCCTAGAATCTCGAGCCCCTTCCTGGGTCGTCTCCTTCGGCAACTGGCTGTTCGGCGGGCTGGTCACCGATTCCGTCCTGAAAGAAATCGTCCACGACCACACCCTCCTCACCCCGGCCGTCATCGAACGGTCCAACCAGAACCGCCGACGCCCCGGCATCATCAAGCCCATCATGGCCGTCAGGAATGCCCTCCCTTCCTGGGAAAGCGATTTCGCCCCACGCCTCAGCAGCATCACGCACCCAACCATGATCATCTGGGGTGAACACGATCGGGTGTTCCCCCTGGCTGTGGGTGAAGAACTGCACAACCGAATTCGCGGATCCACGTTCGTCAGAATTCCCAAGGCCGGTCATATGCCGCAATGGGAACAGCCGGACCTAGTCAATCGATCAGTGATCGCGTATATTCAACCGTCACCCTGACCAGAGAGGTCGAGTGGGATCCCCACTCGTTATATTCAGAAAGGAGCCTACGATGCGGACGAGATATGCTGGTTTCATTGGCACCACGCTGTGCCTTTCGCTTGGCCTTGTTGGATGTCAAACGATGGGAGGATCAACCGGCGCCGGCTTTTCCTACAAGAATATGCCGGTGGCAGCTGGAACTGCTGTTGCGGGGGAAGGCAACAAGGTCCTCTTCAAGGGCGACCCGTTGATGCTCGCCGGTAACGGAGTCAAAGTTGGCGACGCGCTCCGCGATGTGAAGGTCGCGCAGAACGACTTGTCCCTCGTGGACATCGCGCAGACCAAAGGCGCGGGAAAAGTCCGTATCATCAGTGTGGTCCCCTCGCTCGACACCCCGGTCTGCGAACAACAGACACATCTCCTGAGCGAGCGCAAC
The DNA here is from genome assembly GCA_031425875.1 of Nitrospirota bacterium. Lineage (GTDB taxonomy): Bacteria > Nitrospirota > Nitrospiria > Nitrospirales > Nitrospiraceae > Nitrospira_D. The sequence continues at coordinate 866 of JANPKE010000561.1, read as the reverse complement.
AAAGGCCTTGATAAGATGATCGAACTCATCACCGTGAGCGTCGATACGCCCTTCGCCCAGAAACGGTTTGCGGCAGAAGCGAAGATCGCCAACGTCACCTTCTTGTCTGACTACCGTGGGGCCGAGTTCGGGAAAACACACGGCTTATTTTTGGAAGGCCCGCACATTCTGTCGAGAGCCGTCATGGTCGTGGATAAGACAAACACTATTCGCTATCTCCAAATCACGCCTGAGCTGACTCAACTTCCGGATATGGAAGAAGCCTTTCAGTTCGCTCGTCGCTTGGTGACGGAGAGCTGAGAGGAAGATACGTTGGGACTGAGGTGACGGAGAGCACGTAGTTGTTCTTCAGACTCTACCGCCACCTCAGCGTTCCAGAAACTCTGATGGCTCATTACGATCTCCTCGTCATCGGCACAGGACCGGCCGGCCAAAAGGCTGCGATCCAGGCAGCCAAGCTCAACAAGAAAGTCGGAATCATTGAGCGGAAGACCGTGGTCGGTGGGGTCTGCATCAATACCGGCACCATTCCCAGCAAATCCTTTCGCGAAGCGGTGCTCTATCTCTCCGGACTTCGTCAACGCAACATCTACGGGGGCACCTACCGTTTAAAAAAGAAGATTACGATCGAAGACCTTGCGCTCCGGGCGAATCACGTCATCAAGCACGAGATCGAGATCGTTCAGAATCAGATGGCCCGGAATCAGGTCGATATGTTTTTTGGTTCGGCCAGCTTTCTCGATCCGCATCGTCTGCACATTCAACGGAATCACGGCACGCTTGAGCTAACGGCGGACTTTATTGTGATCGCCGTGGGGACAGAACCGGCTCGTCCATCCCAGATTCCATTCGACGACCACACTGTG
>JANPKE010000560.1:0-2468 GCA_031425875.1 Nitrospirota bacterium | reverse complement strand
CAGACCCTTGCGGCCACGCAATTCGAAGCCACCGATGCACGGCGCGCCTTCCCCTGCTGGGATGAGCCGGATTTCAAAGCCATCTTCGCGACGACATTGGTTATCGATCCACGCCTCACTGCGGTGTCAAATACGACGGTCCTCTCTGAATCGATTGAGCACAACAAGAAGGTCGTAAAGTTTGTCGATAGCATCAACATGTCGACCTATCTGGTGGCCTTCATTGTGGGGCAGATCGAAGCGACGACGCCAGTCTATGTAGGCAAGACACCACTTCGACTCTGGACGATTCCGGGGAAACAGCCACTCACCCCCTTCGGGCAGGAGATTGCCGCCGCGTCGTTGAAGTTTTTCGAGGGCTACTACGGGATCCCTTACCCAGGAGACAAGCTGGATCTTCTCGCGATTCCAGACTTTGCATCCGGGGCCATGGAAAATCTCGGCGCCATCACGTTTCGAGAGACGGCGTTACTTGTGGATCAAGGGACTGGAACCCATGCAGAGCTCGAACGAATTGCTGATGTCGTGGCTCATGAAAACGCCCATATGTGGTTCGGCGATTTGGTGACGATGTCCTGGTGGAATGGACTGTGGCTCAATGAAGCCTTCGCGACCTTCATGGAGATGCTGGCCGTCGACGCCTGGAAACCGGAATGGAAGCGGTGGGAAACATTCAGCGTTGCCCGCGCGGCCGCGTTCTCCGTCGATGGGCTCATGAGCACCAGGCCGATTGAATTCCCGGTCCATGCCCCCACAGATGCGGATGCGATGTTCGATATTCTGACCTATGAAAAAGGCGCGTCAGTCCTGCGCATGTTGGAACAACATATCGGTCCGATTGTGTTCCGTGACGGGGTCCGGCAGTATCTTCGTGCCCACGCCTACGGCAATGCCGATACCAAAGATTTGTGGACCGCGCTTGGCACGGTCGCCCGCCAACCGGTTCCCGAGCTGATGGACGGCTGGATCTTTCAGCCAGGTTTCCCCTTGGTGACGGCGGAAGTATGCGGTCAAGAATTGCAGCTCTCGCAGCAGCGCTTCACCTATCTCATGCAACAGTCGATGTTGGAACAGCTCTGGCAGATCCCGGTTCAGATTCGCCTGGACATCGGCGACCGGGTGGAACATCGTCGGCTGTTGCTCACAGAGCGTGAGATGACGATCGGACTCCCAGCGGGGGTTACCTCCGTCTTTGTCAACGAGGGTGGCCATGGATTTTATCGGGTTCGCCATCGTGGTGTGCTTCTGCAGCAACTACTCGATCAGGGTCTTGACCGTCTGGCTGCGATGGAACGATTCAACCTCATCAGCGATGCCTGGGCTACGACTGTGGCGGGACTGATGCCGCTTCCCGACTATCTCCAACTCACCGCACGCTTCAAGGATGAGCGAGACAGAAATGTCTGGACTGTGTTACTTGATTCCTTCTCATTTTTGAACAGGATCATCGCATCAGAGGATCGAGCTGCACTTGAAGCGCTTGTTCGTGATCGTGTGACACCGGCTGTGAAGGAACTTGGGTGGGAGCCAAAGCCAGGGGAATCAGATCTCGTTCGACAATTGCGAGGGGACTTGATTGGTGCACTAGGCAAGCTTGGCAATGACCCAGCGACACAACAGCAAGCGGCGGAACGGTATCAGCGATACCGAGAAGATCCAACAACCGCCGACGCGAATGTCGTTCCTGCTCTGGTGGCGATTCTGGCCCATATCGGGGATGAAGCCCGTTACGAAGAATTCTCTGAGCACTACCGAACCGCTCATACTCCGCAAGAAGAGCGGCGCTATTTGTTCTCGCTCGCTACATTTCAACCTCCAGCATTACTGGGACGCACGCTGGCTCGAACGATCAACGGAGAGATCCGCACACAAGATGCCCCGTTCATCGTCGGGACACTGCTGTCGAATGTGTACGGCCGTGAGCAGGTCTGGGAATTTGTGAAGGCAAACTGGGATCAGATGGATCGCTTGTTTCCGAAACAGGGGCTCAGGCGCATGTGCGGGGGCATCGTCGGCCTGGCAACTCCGAAGCTCGAACAAGACGTACGTGCGTTCTTCGCTACCCGCAAGATCGATCTAGGAGGGAAGACGCTGGAGCAGTATTTGGAACAACTTCGTGTCGCTGTCTCCTTCCGCGAACGGGAAGGAAGTGCACTTCAGCCCCTTGGCCTACCTCGCTAAATGCATAAAAGACAGACGCTCTGCAATAAATGGTTCTATATCAAATGGCTGCGGTGAGAATTCCCCTATCAGGCACTGCTCCTCTATTTCTATTAAGTCCATCATCACAAGAGGTCTCACGTCACCCAGGTTTTATGGGAGCTCCGGCCTAGTCGTTTCCCTAGGTTGTCTGGGGTTTTGCATCTCGTTACAATCAAGCGGAACTTTTTGTTGGGAAGTCCAATGTCCAGTCTCCACTGTCCCACTTGCGGGGCGAGCAAAATCCGCCTCGCGGCTAGAAAATCGCT
>JANPKE010000559.1:0-21446 GCA_031425875.1 Nitrospirota bacterium | reverse complement strand
CCCACGAGCCGCTTCCGCATGAGCACCTTGCACCACGTGCAGAGGCGCTCGGGTAGCTCGATTCGAGGTGTGTCTCGGACAAGATCTGGAGAGGATGGCATAAGAGTTATTCTCCCTGAGAGTTGAAATCTTGTCAACCGATTGACAGTGCTTTTTCGCTAGAGCCAAAAATTTTCCACCACTTCACGTGCGCGAGAAACAAATCATGGTATAGTTCACGCATAATAGTCTCCGTGTGCTCAACCTTCTTACAGAAAGGGAACCCCCCTCTATGAGTACCTCGGCTAGTTCCGAGTCCACAATCTTACCATCCAACGCCCCTGCGGCTGCTCCCCGGCCGATCCAAGACATGGTCGGAAGCGGTAAGGCATGGGGACTCTGCACTGCTGTTGACCTCCACGATTGCAAACCCGAACTTATCCGTGATGCGGAATATATAAAACGCTATGTCGTAGAGCTGTGTGAGCTCATCGACATGAAGCGCTTCGGTGAATGCCAGGTCGTCGATTTTGGCGAAGGGCCTGTGGCCGGCTACTCCATGGTGCAGTTGATCTCCACCTCGCTGATCAGCGGCCATTTCGCCAATGAAACCAATCACGCCTACCTCGACATTTTCAGCTGCAAGGGATATGATCCTACGGTGGTCGAGTCGTTTTCGAAGGAGTTTTTCGGCGCCAGTCGTAGTGTTGCGACCGCCACACTCCGGTACTAAACCCTTCTTTTATGTTGACCGTGCTTCGGGGGCGTGAGCATAGCGCCCCCGAAGACTTTAACCATCCACTGCCACGGGCATGATCTAGATATGAAAGCCACGACTGTCAAAGAGGTATTTGACTCGCTCCCATCAAAACTTGATAAAGATGCAGCTGAGGATCTTGAGGCCGTCTACCAGTTCGATCTCCGTGGGAACCAAGGCGGTCAGTACCATCTGCTGGTGCACAATGGGACCTGTGTCGTGAAGGATGGAACGCATGCCGATCCGCATGTGACCCTCTCGATGACTGGAGAGGATTGTATCGGGGTTCTGAACGGACATCTCAGCGGGATGACGATGGCGATGTCGGGGCGCTTACAGATTACCGGGGATATCGGACTGGCTATGCAGCTGAAGTCCTTGTTCCCAAACATTGTCGAGCGTTGACGAAGGCTACTCCGGAACCGAGGTGGTGCCAATGGAGCCCACTTCCTGACCCTTCGCTGCTTCTTCGAGTCTCCTCGGGAAATACTCCTCTATAATCAGATACATCGTTGGAACGAGAAACAACGTGAGGAGGGTAGAAACACTCAATCCCCCGACTACAGCTCTAGCGAGAGGCGCGTTTGTTTCACCACCTGTCCCAAGTCCGATCGCCATGGGAAGCAGCCCAAAGACTGTTGCGAGCGAGGTCATGAGTATTGGGCGTAGCCTGGTTCGTGCAGCGGTCACAACGGCTCGGTGCAGTGCTTCGCCTCTGCGGCGGAGGACGTTGGTGTAATCGACCAATAAGACACCGTTTGAGACGACAATTCCAAACATCATGATAATGCCCATCAACGACGTGGTGGACAGTGTTGTGTTGGTCAGGAACAGGATCAAGATGACACCGGGGAAGCCCATCGGTACCGAAAACATGATGATGAAGGGGTCGATGAGTGATTTAAATTGGGTGGCCATGACCATGTAGACCAACAAGAGTGCCAGGATGGTTGCAAACTGCAATCCTTGGAATGTTTCGCGCTGCTGCTGAATCTGCCCTGCCAGCTTGATGCTGAACCCTGCCGGTAACTGGAGCGTGGTGAAGGCGGACTCAAGGTCTTCAGCGATCTCACCGAGGGGTCGGGTGGTGGGATTAGCCGTGATGTGGACCACGCGCTGGAAATGCTTCCGATCGACCTTCACTGGTCCCGCGTTCAACTTGAGGGATGCGATATTCTTCAGGAGAACAGGCTCGCCGGCTTTGGCGATGAGCAGTATATTCTCCAAATCGTTGAGATTCTTTCGGTGTTCCTCGGCCAACCAGGCGCTGATGAAGTACTCATTGCCGCTTTGCGGATCCGTATAAATGATTGGGTCGGTCTGGCCGTTTCCATTCAGGGAAAATAGGACGGTGTTGGCTACATCGGTCTCGCTGATGCCGAGCAGAGCTGCTTTCTCTCGATCCACTGTCACGTTAATTTCCGGATAGTTTTCCTCCCGGCTCGGTTCAATGTCCGCCAGGCCGGGAGTCTGCTCCATGATCTCCTTGACGTGCGCGATGACGTCTCTCGCTTTTTCGAAGTCATAGCCATAGATTTCCACATCAACGGCCTTTTGGGAGCCGAAGCTTGTGACGCGTTTGACGAGACCCCCGGGGTCGAAATACATCGAGACCCCGGGAAACAGTTTGACGATCTTCGGGCGCACATCGTTCATGATCTCGACTTGAGTTCTGGCCCGCTTGTCCGGTGAGACCAAGTACACTTGCATCGAAGATGTATGGGGGCCTGTGTTGGGATTGAAGAGCGACGCGCGACCTTGCGACAGGATACCCGTACTGGAGACGATCGTCTCCAATTCGGTCGCGGGAATATTGGCTCGGAGCACCCGTTCGACTTCTGAGACTTGCTGTTCAGTCTTTTCAACCCGTTGGCCGACCGGTGCCCGCAGGCCGATGCGAAACTGACTCTCATCGGAAACCGGCAAAAACTCAGTCCCGATCATCGGAACCAAGGTAAGCGATCCCACAAAGATCAGCAGCACGAAGGCGATAAAGATCCGGCGATGTCCCAGGACCCACTGCAACGACTCTTCGTAACTTGTATCGAGAGACTCATATCGGCGACGGCTCCAATCCATCAGCGCGGTAAACCAGTGTGGCATGGTCCGTCGAGCGTCTTGCTCAGGTTTGAGGAACTTGTAGCAGAGCGCTGGCGTGACGGTGCGGGAGACTAAGAAGGAAGTGAAGAGCGCAATCGCAATGGTCACGGTCAGCGGCACCAGCAACAGACGCGCAACACCAACCACGAAAAACATGGGGAGGAAGACCACCACCGTGGTGACGGTCGACGCGAGGATTGGCATGGCGACCTCTCGCGCGGCATTGAGAATGCTGTTCCATCGGTTGGGATTGGCATTGAGGTGGCGCTGAATATTTTCCAGTTCCACGATGGAATCATCAACCAGCCGGCCGATACCCAGCGCGAGCCCACCAAGCGTGAAGACGTTCAGGGTTTGGCCGGTAAAATAGAGGACGACAAACGTTACGAGCATGGAGAGCGGAATGGCCACAGAAATAATCACGGTACTCGTGAGGTTACGCAAGAAGATCAAAATCACGGCTGCGGCCAGCAGCGACCCATGGACTGCTTGTTCGGCAAGATTGTGAATGGATTGCCGGATATAGAGGGATTGATCGAACGAAATGCCGAGTTTCACGCCCTCGGGGAGACCGACCAGCTTAGGAAGGGCTGTGCGCAGGGCGTCCACAACCTCGACGGTATTGGCGATCGGTTGTTTGTTCACTCGAAGAAAGACGGATCTGGCACCATCGGCATGAACGATGTTCGTTTGGATGTCGGATGAGTCCGTGACCGTCCCTACGTCACGCACGCGGACCGGATTACCTTGCGGATTGACCTTCACGATCACGTCCTGGATTGGCTCGACTGTTCGGAACTGAGTATTCGTAAAGACGTTATAGTCGAGGTTGCCGGCTTTGATATCGCCGGAAGGCAAAATCAAGTTGGAGGCTTTGACGGACTTTACCATATCGAGAATTGAGAGTCCGCGGGCGCTGAGGAGGGCCGGGTCGAGGTTGATATTGATCTGGCGGATTTTGCCGCCCTCGACGGTTGCCGCCGCAACATTGGCGATCTGTTCGATCTGTGGGGCGATCGTGTTGTACGCAAGATCATAGAGTGCTCGCTCGTCCAGCTTATCGCTGGACACCGACACAATAGAAACGGGGATATTGGAGACGTCGAACTTCACGATAAACGGCTGTAGTATCCCCGGTGGGAGGCTGTTCAGAATCTGCGTGATGCGTTGCATCACTTCCATCTGTCCAACATTGATGTCTGCTCCCCAGTTGAACCAGATCTGGACGGCCCCGAGACCCTGCTTACTGAATGATTCGACATGCTCGACATTGGAAGCAGAGCTGACAGCTTTTTCGATCGGGTAGACGACGCTCTGCTCGATGTCGAGCGGGGGAGCCCCCTTGTAAACAACACCCACAAAAGCGACTGGGACCTGAATTTGCGGGAAGAGGTCAACGGGTAGGCGTTGGAGGGACGTCAGCCCCAGTACCACCATCGCGAGCGATAACATCAGAATGCCGATGCGATTGCGTAGTGCGAGTAGAGTTAGCCACATTCTAGGTTGGTGGGAAAACTGAGGTGAATCGTGAGACCACGGAAGCCGAACTCTTCAGCCGTATCACCCGTTACCCATCACTCCTCACTTGGTTGAGCGGTTGAGTCAGGACGGGTGTACCGTCGTGCACCAAGTCTTTGCCTGCGACGATGATCTGTTCTCGACCCGTCAAACCTTTGGTGATTTCTACATGGTTGCCATGACGGGCCCCAATTTCAATATCCACTCGCTGAGCTTTTCCCTCTTGGACGATATAAATATATTGCATGTTTTCGAGTCGACTGACGGCATCAATGGGAATCTGCAACGCTTGGTGATGGGTTCCCACCATGACTTCGACTCGGGCAAACATCCCCCCTTTTAATCGACGATCCTTATTCGATAAGTCAATTTCCACCGTCATGGTACGTGTCGCACGATTCAAGGCCTGGACGACCCGCGTGACGGTTCCCTCGAACACGTAATCTGGGTACGCTTCGGCACGGAGCTCGGCCTTTTGGCCCACCTTCACGAGTGGAATGTCTCGCTCGACGACTTCGATCAGCACACGAACCGTATTGATGTCGTGTAGGCTCATGATGCCTCGTGACATAGTCGACGTGCTGGCAGTCGCGCTGCTGACATAGGCCCCGGTATCTAAATTTCGTTCTGCGATATAGCCGGGAAATGGGGCTCGGATGTACGAATAGGCTAAGCGTGTTTCCGCCTGGGCCAGGGCCACCTCCATTTGGGTGACCTGCGCTTGGAGGGATTCCTGTGCGGCGCTGGCGGCGTCGAAATTGACCAGCGCCGTATCGAGGTCTTGCTGTGAGACAAATTGGTCTTTGATGAGGATCTGCACCCGATCGAGCGTCAGCTTGGCGTTGCGGACGACCGCATCCTGTTGTGAGACCTTCGCCTTGGCAGCTGACAGATTGGCTTTTGCCTGCTTGACGGCATGTTGATAGTCCGTATGATCGATTTCAACGAGTAACTGGCTCGCTCTGACGTAATCGCCCTTATCGACATGTAGCTTGGTGATGTATCCGTCAACCCGTGAGAAGATATTGACGACTTGATTAGGCGAGATGTCCGCTGTGTAGGCCAGACGAATATCGAGATCCTGTCGGAGCGGAGACACAATACCAACCGTAATGAGCCGTGCCGTCTTCTTGTCGGTTTTGGCACCCGTGCTTAGGCGAAAGGCTACAAGAACGGTGATTGCAATGAAGATAATGATTCCGAGAGTGACAAATGGATGTCGGACGAGTTGACTCATAGTGATACTTGTCGTTTACGCGCCCGTCGCCAGCTTCGCGCAAGTCGGAGCATGCGCCTTTTCTGAGAACGTTGCGTTGTACTGGGCATGCTTGGTCGGATAGTGTTTGCAGAGCAGCGCCTCACTGATGCTCGCAGCCCTGTCGATGGACTTAGTGGTCGTTCCGGTAAAGCCGTTTGCGGCAAACAACGATGTTGCCACGCTGAGCAAGCTGGACTGCTGTTTATGGCTGAAGGTTGGGGAAGGTTGATGTCGTTGACGAGAAGATGTCCGTGTCCTATTCATGGTGAGTAAGTAGTCACTCACCATGAATTAGCATGGTGCGCGTCCAGAAGACAAGGTGAGATGGATTGCTAGGGTTGAACATTCCCGATTAGGCTCTGATAGTAGGGTCATTGAACCGACTCCGCTTGGGCAGCCGATTGGGCGTGGAGAAGTGCCCGCAACCGATCGCCATCGCGGAGGCTCACTCCATTCAGTTCAACGCCAAACAGAGATCCCTTGGTCCAGGAGACCACCACTTCCGAAACGAATAGGGGCTCCTCCTCGTCCGGAAGATATAAGAACAAGGTCAATTCCATGCCAATCTTGACGGGACAGTTTCCACGAATGCCCACCCCACCTTCGGATAGGTCTACAGCGCTACCGTCTCCAATAAGAACGTCGTCCCCGTTGATTCCTGAGTACATAAGCCCCAAGGAGACGAAACTTCTTCTCATTCTGCGACGCTCAATCGAATGCGATGAGTAAGGCACTTCCGACTGTCTCAAGTGTTTCATCTGTCTCATCGTTATACCTCCTGGTTATGTCCCCATTTGGATGGGATTGATCGACTCAGTCCTGACTTGCCAAACGCTTGAGTCCCAAAGGCTCTTTCTGTCTTGCCGCGGTGCAGTCCGTATTGGAGACTTCGTATGGATGAAGGCTAGCGCGGAGTGTCGACCTTGCCTTCCCACCAGAGGAGGGGGAGTGGCCAAACCGGAAGGGGGGAGGGTAATGGACAATAAATCGATCTGTTATGTACTTACTTGAAGGGAGGCCTGGTTCTGAACGCCGTACGTGCGGTCTTATGAGTTGATGAGCGTCATGAAAAGGATCGTGGCACTATAGACAGGAGGAGATAAGGGTCGGACTACATCAGCCGGAATCGAGTTCGCTGATCGCTTACGGTTTGATGGGAGATGCTTTTCCAAATGAACGATTGCAATCGCTTCCGATGGTCTCCGCTCAGATCCATAAATCGGACAGAAAATTGACAACCCGACACCCACACAACATGCGCAGAGTTCAATGTAAGATGAGGCAAACCATCGGGAAGCGCAATGGTAAGTTTCAATAGTGTTCCCCGCGTCACGGGACGGTCACTGATGATGCGGCAACCAGAAAGGGATATGTTCTTGGTGAGTCCCTCCCCCTGGTGAGGTTGTGACGTCACTTCACCGACATAGCGCACTCGACACGTGATAGTTACACGTTCGGCATAACGGCCATCCAACGGAACATAGGACTTTCGGCTATTCATTGTCAGTGTTATGATCATAACTTCGCCCGGATAATTTTCCCAATCAATTCACTAATATCACTTGGCCATACGACGCGAATAATGCGCCAAATTGTGAAGCAGTAACTGGTGACTGGCTACCATATTGATGAAGGGAATTCCTGCCGGATCTTGGCTCAGGACTCTTGATACTCTTCAAAGAAATCGACTTCCATTCACCCCTTGAAAATCAGTACTGTCTGGATGCGATGAGTATAAACTCCGGAGAAATGCGGCACGAAGTCACGCAGTGTGTGTCATCATGTGGCTCCACATGACGCGAAAGAGCGCAGCCTCTTGCCAACTGAAAGGTTGAGATATTATCTATCCAGGGTTAGAAGACCGTCGCAGACGTACCGTCCGATAGTTTCTCAGGGAGCGTCAGGCTTTCAAAAAATATGATGCCACGATCAGTTCCAGTCTCGAACCGCAACGCCACTTCCGTGTGAAAGCCATGCCACACATAGACTTTCACCGGGCCGACCGTGATTTGGCCCGGTGTTCGGTCGAGTGGACCATACTTGGATTGAAGGTAGGTCAGGATTCTTTCATGAGTCTCACTTCCACTGTAGCGAACGGTCACGCGGCCGAACTTCTTCTCAAACGTGGTAAATCGTATGGAATCGACGGGTATCGTACCGAGCGTAGGAGCCTGTTTGGTTTGTTCATAGATCGCTAGGCGACCAGCATCTTCGACGCGCGCAAACTGTTCCATTTCTGCCAGGGACGTCCCCCAATGAATATCTTCGAAGCCATTGAGATCGTTGACGAGTGGAACTGCCAACGCCGGTGTCGCTGCATGCAGCACGCAGAAGATTAGTGCTGCGGGGAGTGTTGTCCGTTTACAAAAACCCACGTTCATCGATCTACTCTGCGGAGTCGGTGATATAGTCGTTGAACCGTGGTGCGAGCGTACGGCTATCGATGAAGATGTAGCCGCGCTCGGTACCGGCTTGGTAGGTCAACGTGATCTCGGTATCTGAACCGCGCCACGTGTATTGCTGATTGAGACCTCGTGCCATCTGCCCGGGAATACGCTCCAGCCCACCGAATTGATTTTCCAAGAAGCGCAGCACGAGTTTGTGAACTGGTTCCCCTTGATATCGGATCATGACACGCGCAAATTGATCATCCAGGGACACGTAGAGGATGCTGGTCATTTCTGTTCCCGCGAATGAAGCCGGTTCTCGCTTGCGAAGATATTCGATGATATGTGGACCTGCCCGTATCGTTTCTAAGTCTTGGCGCGAAGACAAGGAAGTACCCCAAGGAATATCGTGAAATCCCTTCGGGTCATTCATCATGGGAACAGCCCATGCTGAATTAGCGCCGATCACGGCGGCGATCATCAGGGCCAACGGCACAGTATTGGGTGTTGGTTGGGTGAGCGCGCGCATCTTCTGCCAACGAAGTCGGATATAATCTTATTGCTACGAACGCTAACATGCGAGAGAGTTCAACTCAATCGCGGATCTTTCTTGAGAACCGCGCAGGGCGTATCTTATAATGCGCCGGCTTTCTGCGGGTGTGTCTCAATATGCCAGGGGGAAACCTTCAGTGATTGAAAGCGATGTGTTCGTACAAACGATGCAGGACATGGGAGTGAATTTCTTTACCGGTGTGCCAGATTCGATTCTGGGTGGGATCATTGCGGAACTGATGAATCGTCGGCTCTACACACCTGCGGTTCGTGAGGATGAAGCGGTTGGTATGGCTGCGGGCGCCTATATGGCGGGGAAAACCCCTGCCGTGCTCATGCAGAATTCAGGACTCGGTACCTCTCTCAATGCGCTCATTTCTCTGAATATGATTTATCAACAACCCTGCATACTGATTATTTCCTGGCGGGGGCAGGGGGGGAAGGATGCTCCTGAACATTTGGTGATGGGAGAGGTGATGCCGCAATTGCTTGATACTATCAAGATCCCGCACCGAACCCTGACTGAAAAAACAGTGATTGAAGATTTCAGGTGGGTTGCTGAGACCTTCATGAAGCAGCGGATTCCGGTCGCCTTGTTTATCACCAAAGGCGTGGTCAAGGGATTGCATCCATGAGGCCCGAACAAGGTACATTGATCAGTCGGGCGCAGGCCATGGAGGCCTTGCTGGAGTTGCTGACCGATCAGCCCGTCATTATCTGCAACGGGTTTCCCTCGCGCGAGGCGCACAAGATCGTGGATCGCCCCACTCATTTCTACATGATCGGCTCCATGGGGAATGCTCCGGCTATTGCACTGGGTGTCGCGCTCGCCAAGCCGAATAAACAGGTGATTACCTTCGATGGCGACGGGAATGTGCTCATGGGCATGGGTACACTCGCGACGGTCGGTGCGTTGAAACCAAAAAACTTTATCCATGTCGTCTTCGACAATGAAGTGTACGGAACGACCGGGAACCAGCCGACGATCTCCAACGTGGTGCCGCTGGAGAAAGTGGCAAAGTCGGCGGGCTACGTGAATGTGGAACGGGTCCTTGATCGCGACGATCTCGTCTACGAGTTCAAGGATATGCTGAAGAAGGATGGGCCTAGCATGTTGCTCATCAAGGTGAACGAATTTGTGGAAGATGCCGGTCGCGTCCTGCACGACCCGCCGGACATCACCCGTCGATTCATGAAAGCGATTGTGGGATAAAACGCTTATTACCCTTCCTGAGAAAAGGAGAGAAGAGTGGTTCTCCTAAATCCTGGGCCGGTGAATGTTTCCGAGCGGGTACGGCAGACGTTGCTAAATCCCGATATCTGTCATCGAGAAGACGAATTTTCAGAACTGCTGCACCGCATCCAAGCCAAGCTGCTCAAGGCCTTTGTCCCCGGAGCCGAATCGGACTACGTCGCCGTCGTGATGACCGGATCGGGGACGGCTGCCGTCGAATCCGCATTGATGTCGTCGCTTCCTCACGGTCGCCGGATGCTCATCCTCAACAACGGTGTCTATGGTGAACGGATGTCCCACATTGTGGGCCTCCATCGCCTGGGGGTGAGCGAGTTGAAGTATGACTGGACGGTTCGGCCGGACCCTGAGAAGCTGCTGCTGGCCTTGCGACAGCATCAGGAAGTGCATGCCGTCGGCATGGTGCATCATGAGACTACGACCGGACTTCTCAACCCTGTCCATGAGATCGCCGAGATCGTCGACAATCAGAATCGCGTGTTTGTGCTCGATGCCGTCAGTGCGCTGGCAGGTGAAACACTGAATATTGCCAAGTCGCACATCTATATGGTGGCGGGGACGGCGGGAAAGTGTATTCAGGGGTTCCCAGGCGTCTCGTTCGTGCTCGTGCGAAAGGGGTTCGTCGAGAAAATGCGCGCGTATCCGAAGCGCTCGTGGTATCTCCATCTGACCCATTACATCGATAATGAGGGGCGAGGCACAATTCCCTTCACGCCCGCAGTGCAGGTCTACTATGCCTTTGACGAAGCACTCAACGAGCTCCTCGAAGAAGGCGTGGCCAATCGCATCCAGCGGTACAAGAAGATGGCGAGCCTGATTCGTGAGCGAATGGCCAAGTTTGGTGTGAAGGCGCTTCTCCCGGTGGACCGGCAATCGAACACGATCACGGCCTATCACCTGCCGGATGGGGTTTCTTACCAGGCGTTGCATGACCGTCTGAAGCAGCAGGGCTATGTCATTTATGCCGGGCAAGGCAACTTGGAAAACAAGATCTTTCGCGTAGCTAATATGGGGGCACTGTCCGAGGCGCAGTTTGGCGGATTTCTCGACGCCTTCGAACAGGTTTGTAAGTCGGTATGAAAGCGGTCATTCTGGCAGCGGGAGTCGGAAAACGTTTGTGGGAAGTGACCCAGCATCACCCAAAATGCCTCATCGAGATTGGCGGCCGGTCGCTCCTGCATCGATATCTGGAGTCGCTGCTTTCCGTGGGGATTCGCCGGGCGGAGATTGTTGTCGGATACAAACAGGAGATGATCCGTGCGGCGGTCGAGCAGGATTGTTGCGGCGTCAACGTCACGTTTTTGGTCAATGAACAGTTTCATAGGGGCAGTATTTCCTCACTGTGGATCGCACGAACCGCGCTCGACGACGACACCATCGTGATGGATGCCGATGTGCTGTTCCATCCAGAAATCCTACGACGTCTCGTGGCGTCACCCTGTGAGAATGCGCTGTTGATGGATGAGACGGTACAGCAAACTGGAGAGGAATGCATGGTGGTCGTGGCCGGGGGCCGAGTGATTGCGCTGACGAAGAGTATGCCGGAGCGCTACGATTACGCCGGTGAAGGGGTTGGATTTCTTCGGGTTCGGCATGCCGACACGCCTCACGTGGTCTCGTCGCTCCGCGGCTACATCGACCGAGGCTCGTGGGATATGGAGTATGAGGACGCGTTGCGACCGTATTTTCAGGACGTGCGGGTTGGCTATGAACGGATTGGGGGGCTGCCCTGGACCGAGATCGATTTCATCGAAGACGTAAGAAAAGCTGAATTGGAAGTTTTGCCAAAATTATGAGAAGTCTTCGGTATACTCCGCTGTCCGATGAAGAGGGACCCTACGCACGGAACACTGGTGAGCAGACACTGGTGCCTGGAGAACCATGAGTAAGAGCATCCTCCAAAGGAGAGTTGAGGTTCAAGGGTTGGCCACGGCGATTCTGCTGCCGTCCGTCGGGGTATTCGGCGGTCCGATCGGGACACAGGTTGACGACGTAGGGCCTCTGACCAGTGTCGTGGGGATCGGGCTCTTTCAACGAACCGTCCTCACCTTGCAACGGGCGGGGATTCGTCAATTAATCGTTCTGTCCGGTTCTGAGGAAGAACAGGTGAAACAGGCGCTCGGCAAAGGGCCGCGCGTCACGATTCCCGTCCGATGGATGCCCATCCGTGAATTTCCTCTCGACGATCCTCGGACATGGGAAGCCTTGGCGGCCGAAGTGCATGGCTTTGCGTTGGTTGCGAGCCTCAATAGCGTGTTCTCTCGAGGGCTGATTGAACGGTTGCGGCGTGAGGTGCAGGACGGTCAGGCCATCGTGGTCTCGCAAGCCTCACAGGGGCAGGTCGATCAGTTTATGGTGCAGAGCCTGCGATCAAAAGCCCAGTCTGATCGCCCGACGATTTTCGCCCCGCCTCGTTTCGACAGTCCGGCCTTACGTGTGGCTGAGCTGGTGGTCGTGCCGGCAAGCCTGATGAACACCACGGATCAAGCCGTGAGTGGGAAGGGAAGCCCTCCGATCCGCCAGTGGCTTGAGCGGGCCGCGACGGATGGTCGAGTGCGTGTTGTCTCGGCGGAAGCGAAGCAGGGGAGTTGGTATCAACCAGTTCGAACGCTGTCTGACGTCCAAGCAGCCGAAAAGAAGTTGTTCAATTCGCTCAAGGGGGAATTCGAAGGGTTCGTCGATCGCTATTTCAATCGCAAAGTCTCTCGCTGGTTCACTCGCCTATTTCTCGCCATGGGGCTGTCGCCCAATTCCATCACGGTCCTTGCCGGGTTAGTTGGTCTGCTGGCGGCTGCGGGATTTGGGATGGGCACCTACAGTGCTGGTATCGTGGCAGCTGTCTTGTTTCAATTGGCGGCCGTCATCGATTGCTGCGACGGCGAAGTCGCGCGGTTGACCTTTACTGAGTCGCCGCTTGGTGCCTGGCTGGATATCGTCTTGGACAACATCGTGCACATGGCAATTTTTACGGGTATCGCCGTGGGACTCTATACGACCCACATCGGACAAGCGGACGATTGGATTCCGCTCGCACTCGGCGGGGCCGCGGTGTTTGGTAACGGTCTCTCACTCGTACTCGTCGAAAAGGCTCAAAAGATTAAAGCGGTGAGTGGCTGGAGCACCCCTGCCCATGCAGCTTGGGCGGACGTCATGTTGAAGAATGTGGCCAGCCGAGATTTTTCAGCCGCGTTGTTGGGCTTTGCCCTGTTCGACCAGCTGTATTGGTTTCTCATCTTCGCGGCAGCCGGCGCATTGCTGTTTGCCGGTGCTATGGGCTGGATCATCCGCCCATCCGCAGTCTCGTCCCCTCGGCCATAAATGCCCCGTTCGCCATCCGACTAACGTGTTGCGCTATATCCTACTAGCCCTTGGCCTCATCGTTCTTGGCTTTCTTGTCTGGCAGATAGGACCCGGTAACATCTACGAGGCGGCGTTGCGGCTAGGCCCTCTCCCCCTGGTGATCATCCTGATTCCCTCTCTCATGATGTATGTGATCGAGGCATATGGCTGGAAACTAGTCTTGGGGGCATTTGCGCAAGTGATCCCGTTTTGGCGGCTCCTCACCATCAGGACCGCCGGAGAGGTTGTGAATATGACGACACCCACAGCCTACATGGGTGGCGAACCGCTGAAGGCCTACCTGCTGAAACAATACAATGTTCCGATGGCGGAAGGGGCCGCGTCTGTGGTGATTGCCAAGACGACTCTCACGATTGCCGAGGTGTTCTATATTCTCATCGGGATCGCCATTGGATTGTTGATCTTGGGCGTCGGGAGTTCGGCGGGACAGACCATCACAGCTGCGGTCGTGAGTGTGGCGGTATTGGTCTGTTCGATTGCCGGGTTCATCTTTGTCCAACAGCGCGGGCTCTTTGCTTCGATGCTGGCAATCATGAAAAAGCTGGGAATGCGGATCCAGGTTCTAGAAGCGCAAGAGGAACACCTACGCTCGATCGACCAGACCATTCTGAATTTCTACAGCCAGCATCGTGGGACTTTTGCCCTCTCAACCGCGGTGTGCTTTTTCGGCTGGCTGGCCGAATCGTTAGAAGTATTTGTGATCATCTATTTCCTAGGCGATTCCGCCAGCCTGTGGTCGGTCATCTCGATGGGCGCCTTAGCAGCCCTCATTAAAGGCGGGACCTTTTTCATCCCTGGTAGTCTCGGGGCACAAGATGCCGGTAATCTTCTCTTGCTACAGGCCTTCGGCTACAGCGATGTGACAGGCATCACCTTTGCGCTGCTCCGACGATTCCGCGAAGTGGTCTGGATTGGTATCGGACTCTTGTGTCTGGCCCTAGTGGGAAAAGGTAGGAGACCTCGGGGTCAAGAAGGTGAAAGTCCTTCCTGAGTGATCGTGTGGAGCCGTTCGACCATCCGATCCCACACAAAGTTATGGAGCCGAAAATCGGCCGCCCGCTCCACCCTGTGAAACTGAAGCCCCATTCGATTCCCTTGGGCCCATCGGACTTCCGCTTCCTCGACCGGGAGTGACTGTGCCTGATCCGGGAGGATGAGCCGCATCCGTAGGGTGGTTCCCTCTGGGATGGTATCGTCGCATTCGATCGCGCAGCCGAACACCGTTAGATTCATGACTGTTCCTTCCGCGATCGTTTCCGCATCGGAAAACATCACGGGGTATTGCATGGCAAGTGGGACGCGATAGTGATGGCGCTGATGGGGGCGTATGGATTCCACGGTGACCCAGTGTAGTCGGCCACGGGCGGCAGAATGAATCCCCCTTTCGCGGGGACAAAACGGGCCTCCAGAGCGGTCCGGGGCCTGTTCGCCGTGAGAGCTGTGCCTATTCAGGCTGAGTAGTGCTTATTGAGGTGTTCGCGCTGAAACTGGAGGATATGTCTGATCAGCAGTTCTCGATCCGGATTGGCCATCCTGAGGAAGTGGCCATGGAGTCGATACGTGTTGAGCGGGTAGGGGATGGGATCCACACGCAACACTTGAAGGTGAGACTTAAAGAGCACCTTGCCGGGAAGGAGCAGGGTGCAGGAGAGAATGGCGTTCACCTCGAAGGTCTGGTTCAGCGTGACGCCGATCCCGCCGGCACTCAGATTCACTGCTTTCTCGACGAACTCGTTCTCGGTAGTATCCGTCTCAGGCTGAAGACAGATGGGAAGCGAGACAGTGATGCGATAATATTCACGACGATCGCTCGGTGAAGGTGGTGAAGCCGGGGCATCAGGTGGCATGGTGCGAAGAGTATACCAAAATGGAAGTACCAATCCACGATCGCTGTTGGTGAATGCAAAGCGTTGAAGCGAGAGAGCGTGAGATGGCTTGCAACGAGCGATTGGCTGGGTGAATCAGGGCTGCAAACGCCAACTGGGTGCGGAAGTGAAACGCATGTTCGGTGGCCTCTGCTTCATGCTGAATGGCCACCCGTGCTGCGGAATCGAGAAGGACCGCCTCATCGTGTGATGTCTGATTGCTTCGGATCTCTTCTCAAGAAACCCCACGCCCGTGAGATGGATCTTACTGGCAAGCCGCTCAAAGGCTTCCTATTCATCAGCGAAGCCGGCTATTGGATAGCGACTGGATTCTCCAGACGGCTTGATGAAGCGGTCGAGTGCGCCAAATCAAATCCGCTAAAAAGAAGAAGGTGCACATATCAAGGAAAGCTCGGAAGTATCGCTGTTAGCCCTTGCGGCGTTTTACCGCTGTGACCACGAGTTGTTCGCATTTCCGGATGGCGCACGAAGGGGCTAAGGCGTACCTGATGGTAACAGCGAAAGGGCAACGAAGGTTACTCCTTCGTATTCATCGCCTTACCAGCGTCGCAGGTGCTTCAGATTGGCTAATTTCGTCTTGCCGTTGAATAGGTAGTTGCCGAGTACGCCGTACAGAGTGTAATCCACGAACAACAGGCGAGCGGTCAGAAGAAACGGCGAAGCCGCCAGCATGTCGTCGATCGGCTTCAAGAGTTCCGCAAACTGAGCGCATAAATACCATCGGTGGGAAGTTCATTCCCGGACGTATCCTTTCCGAACTTTCGTTCCTTATGGCGAATGAGCATCGTCCGTTCGATGAGAGGACGTGTCGGAATCACGTAGGTATCGTTCACCTTGAACCGCGCCGACTCTAGATCGTTCTCGATATAGCGTGAGAGAATCAGCTAGAGCTCATCGACGTCTTTGGGAAAGAGGCTCAGCTTGTAACGCCAATCTAGGTAATGCGCGACCTCCTGGCCAAAATCCGTGACGTCGCAAATCCCGCTCGTCCCGTCGATCAGGCAGGGCACCCTGTGTCTCCGGCCCTTCGTCGCGTTAATGATCGGAGCTCGATCATGGTAGGCGATGCTATGGAGTCGAAACGGAATGCAATGGCGCGTCAGGATATGTCTGATGGTGATGCAGCAAGGGGACCAGAGAAATTGAATCAGTGTGAGCATGGAGCGTATATGTCGGAAGCGAAGTGAAATCGCAAGTGTCGATAAGCGTCTCAGTAACTGTGGGTGTTCATGGAGAGTGACATTAGTAGGGTCGAGGGATCATCAGAAATATGTTTATTCTGGGCCTCCGTGAAGGAAATAACCTGTGTTGATCTCCTATTGTGCGCATGTACTGAGCGCAACGCATGAATGCTCCGCCCAGCCTGCTGACTATCGCCTCAGAGTGGTGCCAGTGATTGGATCAACTATGCATGTGGAGGGAGGCACTATCTTGATTCAAGAATATGATTGTCTCTGCGCGGGCATTCCCTGAGCAAGGAACTAACGCGGGTGCCGCTACCCTTCCCCTTTATGTTAGGATGCCGCGCATGAAAGTGGCGGTGAATCTGCTTTGGGTATTGCTCTCTCTCCTCGGTGCGCTCGCGCTTGCCCATGTGGTCGGCGTCGTGAATCCCGATGAGAAAGTGAACGGGCTCTGGCTGGTTGTGGCGGCGGTCTGCATCTATGTACTGGCCTATCGGTTTTATGGCCGATGGCTGGCCAGGCAAGTCGTCGGACTGAATAATCAGCACGTGACGCCGGCGGTGCGGTTGAACGATGGGGTGAATTTCCACCCCACAAACAAGGTTGTGCTTTTCGGCCATCACTTTGCGGCGATTGCAGGGGCGGGGCCCTTACTTGGCCCGGTGTTAGCGGCGCAATTCGGATTTGTCCCAGGGTTTCTCTGGCTGGTGATCGGGGCGGTGCTCGCTGGGGCAGTGCAGGATTTCATTATTCTCGTTGCTTCAATGCGACGCAACGGGCGTTCGCTCCCTGAGATTGCGCATGATGAACTTGGCTCCATCACCGGCACGGCGACAGCGGTCGCGGTCCTCTTTATTGTTGTGGTCGCATTGGCAGGACTTGGGTTCGCGGTCGTGAATGCGCTTTACCACAATGCCTGGGGCATGTTCACGATCGCGATGACGATCCCGATCGGTCTCCTCATGGGCTTCTATCTCCAGAAGTTTCGCCCCGGTGCGGTTGCGGAAGTGTCACTACTTGGCGTGGTTCTCCTGATCGCCGCCGTGCTGTACGGCCGTGTCGTCGCGCAGTCGTCCTACGCGTGGCTCTTCGAGTTTGACAAGCCAGCGCTGATCTGGCTGCTGGCTGGCTATGGCTTTCTCGCCTCAGTCTTGCCCGGTTGGATGTTGCTGGTGCCGCGCGGCTATCTCTCCACCTTCATGAAACTCGGCGTGGTCTTTCTACTCGGCTTTGGTGTGATCCTCATGGCGCCGACAATCGAGATGCCGCGGGTGACACAGTTTGCCAATGGCGGTGGTCCCATCATTCCCGGCACCCTCTTTCCCTTTCTCTTCATCACGATAGCCTGTGGGGCGATTTCAGGTTTCCACTCGCTGGTCTCGTCCGGTACGACGCCAAAGATGATTGAGCAGGAGTCTCAGGCAGTGGTCGGCTACGCGGCGATGCTGTTGGAGAGTTTCGTCGGTGTCATGGCGCTCATTGCGGCCTCGGTGCTGGTCCCCGGCGATTACGTGGCGATTAATACGACGTTGGGCACGGATGCCCTGGTAACCATGGGCTTTGCCCCGTCGCGAATCGCGGAATTGTCACAAATGGTCGAGGTGGATGTGGCAGGTCGCCCTGGTGGGGCCGTGTCTTTGGCAGTTGGGATGGCATCGATCTTTTCAGCGTTGCCCGGCATGGCGGGTCTGATGGCCTATTGGTATCAGTTCGCGCTGGTGTTTGAGGCGTTGTTCATTTTGACAACGATCGATACTGGGACGCGCGTGGCGCGTTATCTCATCCAGGAAATGGCCGGGCGGGTCTATGTGCCCTTCCGCCGGATGAACTGGATGCCCGGCGTCATGTTGAGCAGTGGCGTGGTCGTAGGGGCGTGGGCGTATCTAATCGGAACAGGAAGCATTTCGACGATCTGGCCGATGTTTGGTGCTGCGAATCAGCTGTTGGGCACGCTGGCTCTTTGCATCGGAACCACCGTGTTGATCAAGATGTGGAAGTCCTCATATCTGTGGGTCACAGTGCTGCCGATGCTCTTCGTGGGGATGATTACATTGACTGGATCGTATGAGATGTTTTGGATGTTCTTGAAGAAGGCTGGAACATTGGCGGCTGGACAAGCCTTTTCGCTCTATCTGGATGCCGTGTTGGTCGCGATTGTGGCGATGCTGGGTTTGATCGTCCTGAGCGACAGTATCAGGCAGTGGTATGGCTACGTGGTCTTGAAGAAGCCGTTTACGTCGAGTGAAGTCCTCGTGATGGCAGGTGGAGGATCGGCAGGGCGGATGCAAACGGCGATCTGTCAACACGATGACGAACAGAGGTGCTTCAAGTTGCCGCCTGGGACAGGGTGCTGTTAGAGCGTCCCGGTCAGTCTCCCGTGCTCGCGCACCGCGCACGCAAGGTTTGTCATATTCATAAGTTAAGGGAGGCGCTCGATTCATGCGCGCAGTAGGAGACCGACCGAGACGCTCTGTGGAATTAGAGAGTAAGAGAAGGAGGAAATCGTGGCTGACCAGTTCTCATTCGATGTGGTGTCGGAAGTGAATATGCAGGAGCTGAAGAACGCGCTAGATCAGGCGACGAAGGAGATCAAGCAGCGGTTCGACTTTAAGGACACGAAGACGGAGATCACGCTGAAGGAGAAAGAAAAAGAGTTAGTCGTCGTCTCTGACGACGAATATAAGCTGAACGCGGTGCAGGAGATCATCAAAGGGAAATGCGTGAAGCGTGGCGTGTCGCTGAAGGCTTTCGACTACAGCGCGGTGGAGCCGGCGTTGAGCGGAACGGTGCGACAGACGGCGAAGATTCAGAGCGGCCTCACCTCGGAGAAAGCCAAAGAGATCACGAAGGCGGTCAAGGATGCCAAGTTGAAAGTGCAAGCGCAAATTCAGGGCGAGCAAGTGCGAGTGTTGGGGAAAAGTAAGGATGAATTGCAGTCCGCGATCGCATTCTTGAAGGGCAAGGATTTCGGGATCGATTTGCAGTTTACGAACTATAGATAAATAGTGTGGTAGTTGCATCACCTTCATGAAGATGCTGCGCCTTCTCCTCTTTCTCGCGATCTCTCTTGCCGGCTGCAATCGCAGCGATCCGATCGTTCTCATCCAGCTCCATCCAAAGAATCCGGAAATCATCTACGTTGCGACGAACGACTACATCTATAAGACCCGTGATGCCGGCCAGACATGGACAAACCTTTCTCAAGGAATGAGCTATTCCCGTGTGATCGCTATGGCAATCGACCCCGTTTATCCCGCGACTGTGTATGCGGGGACGAAGGGCGACGCCGTCTACAAAAGCCATGATGGCGGACAGCGCTGGACCTCAATGCGATCGGGTCTCGATGATGCGACCATTACGTCCGTGGTGAATCAGTTTCTCTTCGATCCTGCCGACGCCCAGCACATCTTTCTCGCCACCACGATGGGTGTGTTTGAAACCAAGAACGGTGGCGACCAATGGACGAGGAAAATGGAAGGTATGAAAGAAGTGTTGATGGTCGTGACGTTGGGCATGGATCCCACCAGACCTTCCATCCTGTACGCCGGAACTAGCGGCGGCGTCTACAAATCGATGGATCAGGCCGGCCATTGGGAAAAAGTGAACAACGGGCTGGTACCGCCGGACATGGTGAAAACGTCCCGGGCGCTGAATGTCACCTCCATACTGGTTGATCCATACGAGCCTGATACGGTCTACGCCGCCACTCTCGCGGGGCTCTATAAAACAATCGATGCGGCCAAGGGTTGGAAACGAATCGGAGAATCACTTGCCGATCAGATGATCATTGCCATGGTGCTCGACCGAACGCGTCGAGGCGTGATCTACATCACGGGACGGGATGGTGTGCATCGGAGCGAAGATGGTGGGAGCACGTGGGTGATGCTCAACCGGGGGTTGGCGACCACCAACATCAGAACCATCGCACAAAGCGAAGCGGATCCGACGGCGTTCTATGCCGGCACAAATGGGAGTGGTCTTTATCGCAGTAAGGATTCGGGGGAGAACTGGGAGCCGATGCCAGTGGTGGGAGGAAAACCTTGAGGGGAGGGCTATCGCCTCTTGCTATTCAAGTCGGAGTCGCCGATGGCGGCGCCGACCCCTCGGCGTTGAACAGACGAAGTCCCGTCACGATTTTGGGCGTTGTCAACTTCAAAGCCGGGGCTACTGGGCATCGAGGTATCCTGGATATCCCTTCCCGGCCGATGCGGGAGGTGACTGTCGTGGACAGCCTCTCCTCTGCGTGGGCGGAGCGATTCATTCACAATGTTGTAAGGGGAAACTGAGGCTCCGATATCTGCACCGAAGTTGGCATTCAGCTTGGTATCTTCGATGCCTCCTCCGATTCGTGTGCGCAAGGTTGTGTCTTGAATATCCATTCCTGTGGGAGCCGATGACGGCACCTTCTTGGCCTTAAACTCTTTCGTAATCGCTTCTTCTTCCTCTTGGATCTGTGTCCTCACTAAGCCGCTGCGCTCGTAGTCGACTTCGCCGAGATTATTCTGAGCCTCCGTGAGCTTGTCTAGCCGTTCCCGTAGTCGAAAGAGGTCCTCACGTGCACGTGCGACCGTCCCAACAGTTTCGCTGAGAGTATATTGTCGGGCAAACGTGCCCGAATTATAGATGCCTTTTTGTTGTACGGCTTTGAGAATGTGGTTTGCCTCATCGATGAGGTCCACGGCTTTATCAGGGGCATCCCCATCGGTCAGGCAGCAGGAGACAAAGGTCCGGTAGCGATCCGAAAATCTCGACGCTGCATTCTGCAGCTCCACGATTTTTATGGGGTCACGGTCGGGAAGATCGAAACCCTGTCGGCGTGCCTTCTCCTTGAATGCTTCTACGGACTGTGTGTCGTAGAGCGGCTTGCATCCGGAGCCTTTTTTCGTTGAAATCTGTTGATCGGGCGTCTTGCTCGAGCACCAATAGACCGGTGCCGGTTGGTTGAGAGGATTATCCGGATTGAAGTCCTTTGCATCGGCCTGTTCCAGGCAGAGGAACGGAAGGGTGAGGAACAGAAACGGTCTTATGTATGAGAAATGCGAATAGTTTAGAAGCATGACAGCATTCTCTAATTGAAATCCCTTGAAGTCAACCAAACTTCACCAGCTTGACAGATGAGGAAAGCGCTGGAACCTTTCAGAGGGTTAAGTTTCGTAGCTTGTTGTAAATAAATAATAATTCAATTGAATGCCGACTGCCAGATGACGCGTTTT
>JANPKE010000558.1:0-2331 GCA_031425875.1 Nitrospirota bacterium | reverse complement strand
TGAAAGCGTGGTAAGGTCGAAACCGAAGAAATTGTGGCTGGCGTTTGTCTGGAGAGCGTTTGGGCATCGAGCGTTTCACGGTGCCAGTTCCGCGCACCGACCTCGACAAGAAACTCCCTCATTTCCTCAAGAAGCAACGCGGAGAGATGTCGTATGCTCAGTTCGCGAAGAAGACGGGACTCACGGCTTCGTCACTTTTTCGGCTACAGAACGGGCAGCAGTCGATCACTTTGACCAGGCTTCATGGGGTGATGAAGCGGTTGAAGGTGAAGCTAGGGGATGTGTTCGACTGATCCGTTGCGGGTCTCAATTCTACTCGGCGAAATCCAAATTCACCGGACCTTTCGGGAGTTCGGGCTTCTTTGGCGTCGTCACTGGAACTGATGAAGCCACAACTTCAAAGCTCAGGCCGCTCATCCAGGCTTTGCCCTTACCCTCCAAGATCAGGCCAAAGAACTGATGGCCCAGCTGCAAGGTTCCAAACAGCCCCCCTCCCCCATCTCCATCAGCGAATCGGTGCTTGAAGAAGCGGTCGTCCAATTCACGGAAGACTTCGACGAAACCTACGGCGGGTTCGGCGCGGCACCCAAGTTTCCCCCGGCGATGGGATTGTCGTTCTTACTCCGGAGTCACCGACGCTCGGGAAATCCCCATACGCTCACGATGGTGACCAAAACCCTCGACATGATGGCGGCCGGAGGAATCTACGACCACATCGGCGGCGGCTTTGCACGCTATTCGACCGATGCACGATGGCTAGTGCCGCATTTTGAAAAAATGCTCTATGACAACGCGCTGCTGGCCCGCGTGTACATTGAGGCCTATCAAGTCACCAAGAAAGCTCTCTATCGACAGGTGGCCACCGAGGTGCTCGACTATGTGCGCCGAGAAATGACAAGACCGGAAGGCGGCTTCTATTCATCGACCGATGCCGACTCCGAAGGTGTCGAAGGAAAGTTTTTTGTCTGGACCCCTACCGAGGTACAAGACATCCTTAAGAACGACGAGGACGCCAGGCGGTTCTGCGCGCTCTACGACATCACGGAGTCAGGCAATTGGGAACATACAAATATCCCCAATCGGCTGCGACCTCTCAACGACGTGGCCAGGCAGCTGAATCTGACCACGGACGAGTTGACGGAGATCGCGTCCCGTGCCAAGCCCCTGTTGTACGAAGCTCGCCGTCATCGCATTCCCCCAGGATTGGATGACAAGGTAATCACCGCGTGGAACGGCATGATGGTGTCGGCTATGGCCGAGGCAGCCCGAGTCTTTGGAACCCCCATTTATCTCGAGAGCGCTCAACGGACGGCCGACTTCCTGCTACGCATCCATGCGAAGCCAGACGGCCGGCTCTTGCGCACATCACGCGATAACCGTGCGCATCTCGACGCCTATCTGGAAGACTATGCCTACTTGGCAGAGGGATTGCTGGACCTGTATGAAGCCGGCGCCGCTGAATCGTATCTCCACGCAGCCGCACGACTGGCTGACTACTTGATCAGTGATTTCATGGATCACGAACACGGTGGGTTTTTCACCACCGCGAAGCACCATGAGGCCCTCATTCTTCGCCACCGTGAAGGCACAGACGGTGCGGTCCCCAGTGCCAATGCCGTCGCCGCGTCCGCACTCGCCCGACTGTCCTTCCACTTTGATCGTGACGATTGGCGCCGCGCCTCGATCGCAGCCATACGCGCCTACGGTCGGCAAATCACCCGTTACCCGCGCGCCTTCTCGAAGAGTCTGGCTGTGGTCGATTTTCTGATCGAAGGACCAGTGGAACTGGCCCTCGTAGGTCACGAGTCGCACGATGATCTTCGCGCCATCCGTGAGGCGGTGGCACATTGTTATCTTCCCAACCGCATCGTGGCAACGAGTTCTCCAGAACACCCCTCTTCGCTCCCACTCCTGAGAGACCGGCCGGCCGTTTCCGGCAAGCCGACACTGTACATCTGTCGGAATTACACCTGCCGGCAACCGATCACCGATCCCCATGTGGTCTCAGAGGCGTTGCAAGCTGACCAGCCTGCGCCAAGGGAGCATGGAACGGAACCAACACTGTTACAAGGGACCAGCCTTCCAGGGCACGCCACGGTCCAGGGTACGGCGGCCTATGCGTCGCGATCAATGGCACGGGACGGCGACGCAAGCCTGGCACAAGGCTTTGCGATGCTCGGTGCGACCGGCTTGACCACGACACGAGTAGGATTCGGAACATACCGCGTCGACATTCAGCAAGCCGACTACCGCAACGCATTGAAGAAGGCCTTGCGAGCGTCTTGTAATCTCATCGACACCTCGACGAATTACACGGATGGCGACAGCGAA
>JANPKE010000557.1:0-1681 GCA_031425875.1 Nitrospirota bacterium | reverse complement strand
GGATACAACTGAAGAGGCAGGATTGTAATTCATGT
This sequence comes from Nitrospirota bacterium, assembly GCA_031425875.1. Lineage (GTDB taxonomy): Bacteria > Nitrospirota > Nitrospiria > Nitrospirales > Nitrospiraceae > Nitrospira_D. The sequence continues at coordinate 1,646 of JANPKE010000557.1, read as the reverse complement.
TCATGAACACGGGTGGTGACGCGCACATCAGTCGGATGAAACGACGTGGTGAAGGGATGGGCTGACAGATCCAGACGGCCACGCTCGAAGTCATAGCCCATCGCCGTCAAGACCAGCCGTCCGAACTCCAGCTGTCGGACGTGATCATAGGAGTGGTGCAACACGCTATCGTCGATTTTCACTCGGCTCTGTGTGATTTTTTTTAGCAACGGCACCAGGCGGGCCTTGAGTGCAGCAAACACCGGTTGGAGATTCGCAATGGTTGCACCTGGTTCATAGACATCCAACAGCGCGTTATAGGGCGAATCCTGATAGCCGAGATACTGCGCCTCTTCGCGTTTGAGCTGGAGTACTGTCTGGAGATTCGGCAGAAACATCGCGAATTTGTTCTTCGTTTTGGCCTCGACCCAGACCTGCTGCGCGAGGGAGCATTCACGGCTCAGCTTGACCACGAAATCCGATGGCAGCTTTTGGGCTCGGCTGAAATCCCGCCACACCTCTCGTAAGAGTGAGCGTGACGGTTCATCCCAGGTCTCACTCCCTTGATCCGATGCTTGACCAGAGCCAGGATCCACCCATTGCGACAAGAGCGACTGCACGTCCGCCGAGACCAGCTTCTGATGGGCGATGCCTTGGAGCACGGCGATCTGTTCAGCCCGCGCTTCTCCACCACCGACGGGCATATAGGTTTCCTGATCCCACGAGAGGACTGAGGCGGCGCTATTGATGCGCTGAATTTCCAGCAGCCTGGTGGTGAGGGGTTCCAACGTGGCGAGTGTTTTCAATTCGGCCTCCAGAGCACTGTGCTAAGATTTACGTCCGTGATTCGGTTCTCGCAGTGTACGCAACGGGCGGCGCGTTTTTCAAATCATCCAAGGGAATTCCAATGAACAGGTTGGTTCCATCCGAAATCGAAGCTTATGCCGAGGCCCATTCCATGTCGGAGTCGTCAGTCTGTCGCGCACTTCGCGAAGAGACTCAGCGGACGATGGAGTATCCCCAGATGCTGGTCGGTCCGTTGGAAGGGGCCTTTCTGAAAATGATGACCAAGCTAGTCGGTGCCAAGCGGGTGCTCGAAGTCGGAATGTTTACCGGCTACAGCGCCCTCTGCTTTGCCGAAGCTTTGCCAGCGGAGGGAACCGTCATTACCTGTGAGATCAACGAGAAATCGGCGGCAGTGGCTCGACGGTATTTCGCGCAGGCTCCATGTGGGAGCAAGATCGGCATCCGCATGGGCCCGGCGCTCGACACGTTGAGGACTCTGACTGATCAATTCGATCTCATCTTCATCGACGCGGACAAGACTAATTACATCAATTACTATCGACGTGCGCTCGACCTGTTGGCTCCGAACGGGGTCATCTTGATCGATAACGTCCTGTGGAGCGGTGAGGTCCTGAAACAGCCACCACCGGACGAATCAACCGCCGCCATTCAAGAGCTCAATCGTACTGTGGCCGCAGACCCACGCGTATCTGCTGTATTGGTCACGATTCGGGATGGAGTGTTGGTGGTGCGACGAGCAGGGTAGAATACGATAATTCCAGGTTCCGTTACTCCTCCTACTTGTGATATCTGTATCGATACACATGATCTAGTTTAATTCCTCGTTATGGCGACCGCCGGTCATCGCCACTTCCTCTACT
>JANPKE010000556.1:0-6006 GCA_031425875.1 Nitrospirota bacterium | reverse complement strand
AAAATATGCGTTTTATATTGCGACGAACGGTCGTCCGGGCCCTGTCTTGGTGGATATCACGAAAGATGTCTCGATGGCTTAAGCGGAATTCAACTATCCGAATTCGGTCTCGATTCGAGGGTACAACCCGACCTACGAGGGAAATAAATGGCAGATCAAACAGGCAGCCGAAGCGATCATGAAGGCCAAGAAGCCGATTCTGTATGTCGGCGGTGGCGTGATTTTTTCGAGTGCCTCACAGGAATTGCTTGAGCTAGCTGAGATGACGCAGATCCCGGTGGACATGACGTTGATGGGGCTTGGCGCGTTTCCAGGAGAGCATCCGTTATCCCTCGGGATGCTGGGGATGCACGGGACCTATCAGGCAAACATGGCCATGCATTACTCCGATCTGGTGATTGCCATCGGCGCACGGTTTGACGATCGGGTGACGGGGAAGGTGTCGGAGTTCTGTCCCTATGCAAAAGTGATTCATGTCGATATCGACCCGACCTCTATTCGGAAAAACATCAATGTCGATATTCCGATTGTGGGCGACTGTAAGACGGTGCTTCGTGAGTTCAATCAGATCTTGCGCGCAACGGTCAATGGGGAGCAGAAAGAGCTTCGCAAGCCCTGGTGGGATCAAATTCAGGAATGGCAGCAGGCCCATCCCTTGACGTATCACCAAGAGAAGGACGGACCGATCAAGCCGCAGCAGGTGGTCAAGCGGCTGTATGAACTGACCAGGGACCGGGATCCGATCGTCTCAACGGATGTCGGACAGCACCAAATGTGGGCGGCACAATATTTCAAGTTGGCGAAGCCGAATCGATGGCTGACGTCAGGCGGACTTGGCACGATGGGTTTTGGATTTCCCGCTGCGATGGGTGCGCAGGCGGCGTTCCGGGATCGCCTGGTCCTGTGCATTGCGGGAGACGGCAGCATTCAGATGAACATGCAGGAAATGGCCACGGCTGTGGTGAGCAAGTTGCCGGTGAAGATTATTATCCTCAACAACGGATTTCACGGCATGGTTCGACAATGGCAAGATCTGTTCTACGAAGGGCGCTACGCCTCGAGTTATTTGGATACGACGCCGGATTTCGTCAAGCTTGCCGATGCCTATGGAGCGGTGGGGTTGCGGGTCAACAAAGTCGGCGATCTCGATGCTGTCCTGAAAGAAGCGATGGCGACCGATAAACCCGTCATTGTGGATGTGCCGACCTATCCCTATGAGAATTGCTATCCGATGATTCCAGCCGGTGGTTGCAACCACGAGATGCTCCTGGAAGATCCACCGGAGTTGAAGAAGAAGCAGGCTGGTACCGGAAAGGTGACGCCGGAGGATAAAGATACGGTCCTCACGGCATAGGGAAACCGTCGGCGAACGACTCTCAGCTGAAAGCGTTGTATGGAACATATTATTTCAGTAACGGTCGAAAATAAATTTGGGGTCTTATCACGGGTTGCGGGATTATTCAGCGGCCGTGGGTTCAATATCGAGAGCCTGTCGGTCGCCCCGACGCTTGATCCATCCATGTCTCAGATGACGATTGTGACGTCTGGTGATGAGCGGATCATCGAGCAGATCGTGAAACAGCTGAACAAACTCATCGATGTCATCAAGGTCGTGGACTTGAACGAAACGGAATTTGTTTCACGAGAGACGGCGATCATCAAAGTGCATACGAAGGATGCGGATCGAGCCGAGGCGCTGAGAATCGTGGATATCTTTCGGGCGAGCGTGATCGATTCGACACCAAGCACCTACACGATCGAAGTATCCGGAGACCTCAAGAAGATTGAAGCAATCATCAATTTGCTCCAGCCGCTCGGGATCAAAGAGTTGGTCCGCACCGGTCGAGTGGCTGTCGCACGGGAACCGGTTCGCCCTGCGGCGATTCAAGCAAAGAAGGTCGCCCGAGATTAATATCCTGCTCCACGCTAAGTTTTGCTCTATGCTGATAAGATAAGGGAAAGGGTTGGTCATGAAAATTTACTACGATAAGGATGCCGATATTCAGCAGATCCGAAACAAGACCGTGGCCGTGATCGGCTATGGAAGTCAGGGTCATGCCCATGCCCTGAATATGAAAGAAAGCGGTGTATCGGTCGTGATTGGACTGCGTGAGGGCGCCTCATGGAAAAAAGCTGAGCAGAGCGGACTGAAAGTTATGCCGGTTGCCGATGCAGTGAAGGCTTCCGATGTCGTGATGATTCTGGCGCCGGATGAAGCGCAGGCTGCCATCTATCGGCAAGACGTAGCGCCAAATCTTAAGGCTGGATCCTATTTGGCATTCGGACATGGTTTCAATATTCACTTCGGGCAAATCGTGCCGCCGGCCTCCATCAATGTTTTCATGGTCGCGCCGAAGGGGCCAGGACATCTCGTTCGTTCCGAGTTTACGAAGGGCAGCGGGGTGCCTTGCCTTCTGGCGATTCACCAGGATCCCAGCGGCACCACGAGGCAGGTCGGATTGGCCTACGCAAGTGCGATCGGTGGTGGACGTGCCGGTGTCATCGAAACGAATTTTCGCGAGGAAACCGAGACCGATCTCTTCGGTGAACAAGCCGTGCTCTGCGGAGGGCTGACGTCGCTGATTCAGGCCGGGTACGAGACGCTGGTCGAAGCTGGGTACTCACCGGAGATGGCCTACTTTGAATGTTTGCACGAAGTGAAGCTCATCGTCGATCTGATCTATCAGGGCGGGATCGCCAACATGCGCTACTCGATCAGCACGACGGCGAAATACGGTGATGTGACTCGAGGTCCACGTGTGGTAACCGAACAGACGAAGCAAGAGATGAAGCGGATTCTCGACGAGATCCAGACCGGACGGTTCGCCAAAGAATGGGTCTTGGAGAATCAAGCTAATCGACCGGTCTACAACGCACTCCTTGCGAAGGGCGAGGCTCATCCTATCGAAGCCGTTGGAGCGAAGCTGCGTGGGATGATGCCGTGGCTCAAGAAGGATCAGCTCGTCGATAAAACCAAGAACTGAGGCAATTCCATGGCGGATCGTGCGGTCGGTGTTCCCTTTGCCAAAGAAGGAATTCCCTTCATTGCAGTCCCTGCCGGCGTTACACTCTTGACAGCATGGCTGGGGTGGCCGGTCGTTGCGTTTCTTGGTGGGATTGCAACGCTGTTCTCTGCCTGGTTCTTCCGCAACCCGGCCCGGGTGATCCCACAAGGTCCCAATCTGATTGTTGCACCCGGCGATGGTAAGGTGATTGCTATTGAGGAAGAGTTTGAACCCCGCTACCTGAAAGAGCGTAGTGTCAGGCTCACGATCTTTTTGAATGTCTTCGATGTCCACATCAATCGTATACCTTGTGATGGCGTCATCGAAGGTGTTCAGTATCAGCCGGGGTTGTTTTTGGTTGCGAGCAAGCCGGAGGCGACGCTGAGGAACGAACAGAACGCCGTGATGATCAAGACGCACAACGGGATCAAGGTGTTGTGCGTGCAAGTCGCGGGGTTGATCGCTCGGCGCATCGTTTGTTGGATCTCGGATCGGGAGCAGGCGATACGTGGCGAACGATATGGCTTGATCCGATTTGGGTCGCGCATGGATACGTTTCTTCCGATGGGTTCAAAGATTCGGGTGGCGGTGGGTGATCGTGTGAAAGGCGGCGAAACCATAATTGGGGAGTTGCCATGAAAACGGCAGGCTTCAAAAATTCATTCGGGAAAGATGGGAAACGGCGGAAAGCCGCCATGCATCTCATTCCAAACCTCTTCACGACCGGCAACTTATTTTGCGGCGTGTTTGCCATCCTGTCCGTTTTTAACGGGAACTATCTGGAAGCAGGCATCGCGATTCTTGTCGCTATGATTTTTGACGTATTGGATGGCAAGTCGGCCAGATTGACCAATAGTACGAGTCAGTTCGGGCTGGAGTATGACTCGCTGTCCGATGTGGTGTCATTCGGGGTCGCACCGGGTCTGTTGATCTACTCGTGGGCGTTAAGCGGGCAGGGCACGTTTGGCGTGGCCGTGATGTTTGCCTACGTGGCCATGGGCGCCGTGCGGTTAGCGCGATTCAATTCTACCGTAGCGCTCTCAGATGGAAAGTACTTTACTGGTCTGGCTATTCCAGCCGCGGCCGGGGTGGTGGCGTCCCTAGTGGTCTTTGATCATTATCTCCTCAAGATGGGCGGCGATGTCAGGCCGATTGTGGTCCTGCTCATGACGTTGGCGCTTTCGTTTTTAATGGTCAGCACGATCAAGTATCGCAGCTTTAAAGAGCTGAAATTTAAGGGCCACCGGCAGGTTACCTACCTGGTCTGGGGTATTCTGACGCTGATGCTGGTGGCAGCCTGGCCGGCGGTCATGTTATTTGTCATCTTTGCCGGCTATGCATTGATGGGACCGGTCGAAAAAGTCTTTATGCTGGTCGCTCCGGCAGCTGGGAAAAGGAGCATCGGAAAAGTCGAGCCTCCGCCGATCGAATCCAATTCCTAATGGCGAACAACAGTGGGAGGAACTGAAAGGTTGTAACCGGCTAAGACGAGGAGTAGTACGCGAGCTATCTAGAAACAGGGTGGTGAGTGTTCTGAAGAGAGCTGGTGGGTGGTGCAAACCAGCCTAGATGTCGCCGAACTCGCCTCCGAGCCAAATCTCCGAACATGAAGTAGGAGATTCCGCCTTGCCTCCGTAAGAGGCTGAATGAAGGGTTTGACGACCAGTTGGTCCTCAGACCAAATCAGGGTGGTACCACGGAGTGCGTCAAGCCTTCGTCCCTGGATCTCATAGGGATGGAGGCTTTTGTCTTTTTACAAGCTGCTGAAAAAGCCTTCCCGCTGCGTTCTCAGTCGTTCAAACCCCTTAGCGTACCACACGTGTACGCCTCGGGGCTCTCATTCCTTGCGGCCTTGCCGGAAGGACTTTTTGAGCAGCTTGTTATCGGAGGTCAAACATGGCACGCATGATCAGAATTTTCGATACGACCTTGAGAGATGGCGAACAATCGCCTGGCGCCAGTATGAACGTGGAAGAAAAGGTCATGGTCGCCAAACAATTGGCCCGGCTCGGTGTCGATATTCTTGAGGCGGGATTTGCCTATAGCTCGCCCGGAGACTTTGAAGCGGTGCGGCGTATCGCCCAGGAGGTCGAAGGACCGACGATCTGCAGTCTGGCACGGGCTCGACCCGAAGATATCGATCGAGCATGGGAGGCGTTGAAGGGCGCGCCGAAAGTCCGCATTCATACGTTCTTGTCAACGTCCGATATTCATCTGAAGCACCAGTTTCGGATGACGCGGGAGCAGGCCAAGCAGCGTGCCGTGGAGATGGTCCAGCGGGCGCGGAGTTATGTGGAGGATGTCGAATTCTCTCCAATGGATGCGAGCCGATCAGATCCCTCGTTCCTCTACGAGGTCATTGAGGCGGTCATCGCTGCCGGAGCCAGCACCGTGAACATTCCTGACACGGTCGGGTACGCCGTTCCACAAGAATTCGGCGCACTGATCAAGGGGATTTGCGACAAGGTCCCCAATGCCACACAAGCCGTGATTTCGGTCCATTGCCACAACGATCTGGGTGTTGCGGTGGGGAACAGCTTGGCAGCGATTATGAATGGGGCAGGCCAAGTGGAATGTACGATCAACGGAATCGGAGAGCGCGCTGGTAACACCTCCCTGGAAGAAATCGTGATGGGACTCCGCACCAGGACCGATTTCTATCAGGCGGACACGCGAATTCGAACCGAGGAAATTGCAAAGACCAGTCGTTTGGTCAGCAAAATCACGGGGATGGTGGTGCAACCCAATAAGGCAATCGTCGGGGCGAACGCCTTTGCCCATACGTCAGGCATTCATCAGGATGGCTTGCTCAAAGAGAAGACGACCTATGAAATTATGCGACCGGAATCGATCGGATTGGTCGAAAGCCAGATGGTGATGGGTAAGTTGTCTGGGCGTCATGCCTTCCGGCAGCGTCTAGAAGAGTTGGGGTACAAGCTCGCCGAGGCAGAGGTCAACCATGCCTTCGAGCGGTTCAAGAAACTTGCCGATCAAAAGAAAG
>JANPKE010000555.1:0-7060 GCA_031425875.1 Nitrospirota bacterium | reverse complement strand
GCACCGCACTGCTCGATCGGATTAAAGCGCTCCGGCGGCAATTTGCGGAATCGATGGGCTTTGTCGTCCCTCCCATTCATATACGTGACAATCTCCAGCTGCGTCCGAACGAATACGCCATCATGTTGAAGGGAGTGGAGGTGGCCAAGGCTGACGTCTTGCCTGGGCATCTGTTAGCGATCGATCCAGGGACTGGCCAACGAGGCCTGGTGCAGGGCATTGCGACCAAGGAGCCTGCATTTGGGTTGCCGGCACTCTGGGTGCCTGAAGATGCCAGGGAGCAGGCTCAAATGGCGGGCTATACCGTGGTGGATGCGGGCTCGGCAATCGCGACACATCTATCCGAGTTGATCAAGCGCCATGGCTCTGAACTGTTGGGACGGCAGGAGGTGCAAACGCTTTTGGATGAAGTGGGAAAATCGCATCCGAAGTTGGTAGAGGAGCTCATTCCCACGCTGGTGCCGCTCGGAACAGTCGTCAGGGTTCTCGGAAACTTACTCAAGGAGGGCATTCCGATTCGAGATCTCCGGTCGATCCTCGAGGCAATTTCTGATCATGCCACCACCACCAAGGATGCAGAAGTCCTCACAGAGTATGCACGGCAGGCGCTGGCTCGGACAATCACTAAGCAGTATCTAGCACCTGACGGTAGTCTGCAGGTCATTACCCTGGACCCCCGACTGGACCGGTCGTTGGCCGAACAAGCCGCGGCATTGCCGCCTGGGGCCACGTTGAACCTTGACCCCACGCTCTCTCACAAGCTGTTAACTGGTCTTAAACAGGCCGCCGAACGGGTTGCGGCTCGCGGGCAGCAGCCGATCGTACTCTGTTCGCAGGTTGTTCGCCGCCATCTCCGTCGACACAGCGATCGTCAGTTGCATGCCGTTCCCGTCATGGGACTCAATGAAGTGGACTCTTTTGTCCGCCTGCAGTCGTTAGATACGGTCCGGATCGACTTCGAATTAGCGCAGCTATCATAAGGTAAGCCATGAAGGTCAAAACATTTCACGCCCTCACCATGCAGGATGCCATGCGCGCCATTAAGGAAGAACTAGGGCCGGATGCCATCATCTTGTCTGCGAAAGAGGTGCGTGAGGGAGGGCGAGTCGTACAGGCATTCAATCGACCGGTTCTGGAAGTGATGGCCGCATCCGATCAAGACGTCCAACGGTCCGCTCCGGCGGCAGACAAAGTGTCACGGGGTGCTGCGCCTGGGAGACCCTCTCATGAAGGGTTGGAGGCCACGCCGACTTTTCAACAGACCCTGCACGGGATGCTGAAGCCGAACGCTGAGACGACGACACCGCTCGTCGGTCGGTCCGCCTCGTCGAAGCCGTCTCGAGTGCACGTGAAACCGAATCGACGTCGACAGTTCCGCACCGTCGTGAATGAATTGGGTCGCCTCTTGGAGGACTTGTCGCGGGAAAATGTCCGGTCAATCGGAAGTCAACCGGTGCCGATGCTGGCCTGGCTACGCCGCTCGCTGATCGAGCAGGGGATGAATGCTTCCACCGTGGATTTGCTGGTGAATGAGGCGTGCAAGACGGAACAAGTGTCCGGTCCATGCGATGATGAATCGATTCGGCGTGCACTACAGCGTGAGATCGCCACTCGTGTGCGAACGAGCGAGCCGCTCCATAATGGAGAGGGATCTCCCTCAATCGGTCTTCTGATCGGACCCAGTGGAGCCGGGAAGACCGCGGCTGTGGCCAAGCTGGCTTCCTATTATCGTCTCGAGCAGCGGAGATCCGTCGCTCTCATTACCTTTGATACATATCGGGAAACTGCGGTGGAGCAGCTGCGTCGGTATGCCAAGGTCGTGGGGGTGCCGTTTGCTTGTGCCGTGTCGGCTCGACAGGTCCATCAAGGGCTCCGTCGTCATACGCGAGTAGATCTTGTGCTGATCGACATGCCTGGGATCGGACCGAGTGACCTGGCATTGGCGAAAGAACTGCGACGGTTGCTTCCACAGGGGGCCGTCACAACCCATTTGGTCCTTCCGGCTTCTACCAGAGAGCAGGAGCTCTGTCGGATCACGAGACGCCTCAGTGATCTACCCCAGCTGCGTCTTCTGTTCACGAAGCTCGACGAGACGGAATCGTTTGGCACCATCTTTGAAGTCGCCCATCAAACCGGGGTGCCGCTTTCCTATTGGAGCATCGGACGGCAAGTTCCCGGCGATATTGAGGTTGCCTCATCGGAACGTTTGGCGGCGTTGTTGACTGCGGAACGCTCGACCAATTCTCAGGTGCTTGTCAATCGGGTAGGTCAATCATCGGGCGCAATTCCTGCATTAGTGGAAGCGTCAATTCACCACGGATAATCTGGTTGGAGGTCTCGCTATGCCGTTTGGAACAAGAAGGTCTGTCCTTATGTCGGAGGATCTGAGTCGTGGAGATGGTTCATCCACCCGCGTCATCGCGGTGTCCAGCGGCAAGGGAGGAGTCGGAAAGTCTAATGTCGTTGCGAACCTTGCGGTTGCACTCACGAAGGTTGGGAAGCGGGTGCTGATTTTGGATGCCGACCTCGGCTTAGGGAATCTCGATGTCCTCCTGGGGCTAGTTCCGCAGCATACGATCGAAGACGTTTTGAGAGGCACACATACGCTCGATGAGATCGTGCTCAGCGGCCCAGCGGGCATCCATGTGCTTCCGGCCAGTTCCGGTGTTGCCCGTCTGACGGCGCTGACGGAAGCCCAACAGGTGATGATCCAGGAACAGTTGGCCCAGCTCACATCAGAAATGGATGTGCTCTTGATTGATACCGGGGCGGGCATCTCGCCAAACGTCACCTTTTTTGCCTCTGCGGCAGATGAGACGATCATCGTCGTCTCGCCGGAGCCGACATCGCTCACGGATGCCTATGCGCTGATCAAAGTCTTGGCCCGCCAGTATCGAGAACGTCGTTTCAAAGTACTGGTGAATCAGGCTAAGAGTCCCCGTGAAGCGGCTGAAGTGTTCGGAAAGTTGGATGTGGCTGTGGATCATTTTCTTCATGTGGCCGTCGAATTAGTCGGGGCGATCCCCTATGACGACTATGTGCATTTGGCCGTCATGCAGCAGAAAGCCCTCTGTGAGTTATTTCCAGATGCACCAGCAGCCCAAGCATTCAAGAGGTTGGCACATCAAGTGATTCAGTGGCCGAGGCCTGGTCTCCCCAAAAGTTCCGTACAGCTTGTTTGGCAACGAGCGGTGACGCCGGCCAGTAACTGACCAACGATCGGACATGGGAAGATCATGAGCAAGACTGCTTTACCACACGAGCGAAAATCCTTTTCGGCCCAGGGAGCAAGACGCGAAGAGCTGATCAAGGAGTTTGCCCATGTTATTCGCGCGATGGCCCATCGGCTGGCCTTCCGCCTCCCGGCGTACCTCGACGCGGAGGATCTGATTTCGGTTGGCACCATTGGACTCATGGATGCCATGGACAAGTATGATCCCACACGAGAAGCGAAGTTTAAGACGTATGCGGAGTTCAGAATTCGTGGCGCCATGCTCGATGAGATTCGATCGATGGATTGGATCCCGAGATCGGTTCATGAACGCATCGGCTTGCTCCAAAAGACGCACACGATGCTGATGAGTCGATTGGGTCGACCACCACATGATGAAGAGGTGGCGACAGAACTGAAGATGTCCCTGGAAGAGCTGGATGATTTCATTACACGGGCCAGAGGGGCGGTGATGATTAGTGTGGACGATTTAGGCCTTCACGAACCAGACGGGCATAAAGTGGTCAAGATGTTGGCCGATACGCACACGCCGGATCCCCTGTCCTCATTGGTCAACGAGCGTGAACGTGAATTGATCGCCGAGGCTATTCACAGGTTGCCGGAAAAAGAGCGCCTCGTTCTGACCTTGTATTACTATGAGGAGCTTACGATGAAGGAAATTGGAGAGTTGCTAAAGGTCACTGAATCGCGGGTTTGCCAAATCCATACCAAGGCTATCATCCAGCTCAAGGCACACCTGCATACACCGAGTTGATTCTATCGGCCGACCGATTCGGCTGGGTACTCGATTGCCAGCGTAGTGAGACTATTGGCGATAGTCTGCGATGGCTCGGCTTCAGTTCTGAGTCCAAGAACCCCGTACCACTCTCGACGAGATCTCGACTAGGACCTGGCATAGCCAGGCCCTCAGTCAGCGATCAAGATCATGCACATAAAGGTCTCACATCAAACGTTCCCACGATCGGGGCAACGATCTCTAGTATGGTGGTGTGTCTCAGTAACGGTGTGTGGGCGCTAGGAATAATTTTCACCTCAGTGGGTAGAATTCACCCTCGCAGCATGGCGGGGCGATCCCATATCACCCTGTTGCTCCACAGCGGAAGTCAGTTCATGCCTGCATTTGGCTGAGTTCGCATTCGATATAAAGAAATCTCTGTTCGGAACGAATCTGGCATAAGGGTTGCTGTCTCTTGAAGGCAAAAGGAGTGGGCAACATGAATCGAGGTATCTATTCAATCTTGTCTGGAGCACTCGCCCATGAACGGCGCATGCAAGTGTTCGCGAACAATATGGCCAATGTGAATACCGCTGGGTTCAAGCAGGATGAACAGGCCTTCAAAGCCATATTCCCACGGTACCATGCGGTCGCTCCCACCGGAGGCCGAACTGTGGGATTGGCCCAACAGATCATGGCCAGACCATTCGGACCATCTGAGCGTGCGTTTGTCGCACCGCATCAGATCAAGACCACATTTGAGCCAGGCCGCATCCGATTGACTGGCAATCCGCTGGACGTCGCCATTCAAGGGCAAGGGTTTTTTGAGGTACAGACGCCACAAGGGCCTCGATACACCCGCAACGGCATGCTGTCACTGGATAATCAACGTCGGTTGGTGACAGGACTTGGCCATCCCGTGATGGGGACGAGGGGTGAGATCAAGATTCCTCCTGGAAAATTGGAGATTACGACTCAGGGAGACATCAAAGTCGATGACAAGCCTGTCGCCACAATCAAAGTCATGGAATTTGCGGATGAAGACATGCCGCAGAAGTCGTCGGAAGGGCTGTTCTTCTCGGAAAAAGGCACGGTGGGCAAGAATCCGCAGATTCAGGTTGGGCACATCGAAGAATCCAACGTCAATTCAATCGGCGAGATGGTGAAGATGCTTCAGGGTATGCGCAACTATGAATCAACTCAAAAGCTGATTCAATCGCTTGATCGTATGACTGAGGTCACGATTCAAGATGTAGGACGAGTGCTCTAAGACTGTGAAGCATCGTTGGTCGTTCGTAAACATCAGCTAGCGCGTTTCACGTTTTACGAACGGCGAGATACGTAGGAGGATTCCATGATTCGTGCCATGTGGACCGCAGCGACCGGAATGACGGCTCAGCAGATCAACGTCGACACGGTTGCCCATAACCTTGCCAACGTCAACACCAACTCTTTTAAACGCAGCCGAGCTGAGTTTGCGGACCTGCTGTATCAAATTCAACGACTCCCCGGTACCAGCGCCTCCAATGTCGGGGTCTTTCCAGTCGGCATCCAGGTCGGTGCAGGGGTGCGCCCAACGACTGTTGCGAAAGAATGGATTCAGGGGAATATGCGCCAAACGAACAACGAGACGGATCTGGCGATCGATGGAGCAGGGTTTTTTCAAGTCTCTCGTCCTGATGGGACGATCATGTATACCCGAAATGGATCATTTAAGCGTGACAACGTGGGCAATCTCGTGACCGGCGACGGCGATCTCCTCAATCCCGTGATTACAATCCCTTCCGGCGCGCTCAAGGTGGATATCGGGCAGGACGGCACGGTCTCGGTTTTGCTGCCAGGTGTGACGCAGTCCTCACAAGTAGGGCAAATACAGCTGACACGGTTCGACAATCCTTCCGGCTTGGTCGCTATGGGGAGCAATCTCTTTATTGATAGCTTTGCCTCCGGCCCTCCGACGCAGGGGACCGGCGGCTTCACCACCGGATTCGGGACGATCCAGCAGGGATTCCTGGAGAGTTCGAATGTCAATCTCGCCGAAGAAATGGTCAATATGATCATCGCGCAGCGAAGCTACGAGATTAACTCCAAGACGATTCAGGCTTCCGACGAAATGATGGCCATTGCTAACAATCTCAGACGATAAGGAGCGACTCATGTCTAGGATTTGGCTGATCATGATCATGCTCCTTTCATCTGTAGTCTTCGACGTGACGACGTCACGTGCGGGGTCTAGTGGTGAGTCTCGGTCGATCTCGTCGGCGTCCCGAGGCCCGATTCATCGGGCGACCGACACCGTTGTGGACCGAGTGGCTGTCAGCGAGGTCAACCCTGATCTGATTCGGAAGGCCATTCAGAAACATCTGGAGAGCGAATGGGGGCACAAGGTTAAGACGGTACAGGTGACGGTGTTGGAGCCCGCGGATCCGGTGATGATTCCAGGCGGGACGGTGGAGTTGCAGGTCATTCACAACTCGCTGGAAGAAGGTCTAGGACGGCGGATGTTTCATGTGGAGGCGGTGGCAAACGGGAAATCTCAGAAAACGATCCAGGTCGTTGCCGATATTGCGGCGATGATCGACGTGGTTGTTGTCACCCGCTTTCTGAAGGCCGAAGACCTGATTGATATGAGCGATCTCAAGACGGTCGCACTGCGGGTTCAGCAGGTGAACCATCCCTTCATTACCGATCAAGGAGAGGTCGTCGGAAAGAGCGCATCACGACCTCTTCCGCCCGAGACACCGCTACGCCCAGCCTTTGTGAAGCCTCCATTGGTGATCAAGAAGGGTGATCGAGTCCTCATCGAGGCGCGGCGTGGAGGCCTGTCGATTCGGGCCAATGGCGTGACGAAAGCGAACGGACAAGTCGGCCAGACCGTCATGGTCACCAATCTGGATTCCGGTAGGGAACTAAGAGCCAAAGTGGTGGCTCCAAGTCTTGTTGAGGTGGAGTTCTAGCTGAGTCGTGCCAGAGAACAACATGCACTTTCACTGTCATCTGTCTTTTCATATGGCCGTACGTAGCCTGATCATGACCATCGCACTGCAAGGATGTTCAAGCCCGCCGAGCCCGTCGAGCAAGGTGACTGTGCCACTGCTTCCTCCTCCTAAGAC
>JANPKE010000554.1:0-2766 GCA_031425875.1 Nitrospirota bacterium | reverse complement strand
GCCTGTTTGGCCGACGATATGGGATTGGGCAAGACCCTCCAAACCATTTGCCTGCTGGCCGCTATCAAGGAGGGACGCATCAAGACGGCTCACGGGGTGAAGGGCCCTCATCTGGTCGTCGTGCCGACAAGTCTGCTCTTCAACTGGGAACAGGAGCTGGCGCGCTTCGCGCCCGGGTTGAAGGTTCATGCGTATAGCGGTCGCGAACGGACATTCGACGCCGGAGACGGCGAGGTGGTGCTCACGACCTATGGGTTGGCCCGTCGGGATATCGACACCTTAGCGCAGACGGCGTTCCATGTGATCGTGTTCGACGAAGCACAGGCGGTGAAAAACATTCAGGCGGATACGACAGGCGCGGTCCGTCGGCTCCAGGGACGCTTCAAGATCGCCCTGACCGGTACGCCGCTTGAAAACCATCTGGGCGAGTATTTCTCCGTGATCGACCTGTGCGTGCCGGGACTCCTGGGCGAGTATGATCATTTCAAGACCGACCTGAAACGTGTCGCGGGTCGCGCGCTAGATCGGATACTGCGCCGGACGCGGCCCTTTATTCTGCGGCGAACCAAGGCTGAGATCCTCCAGGACCTCCCGCCGAAAATTGAGCACGAGGTCTTCCTTGAGTTGACGGATCGGCAAAAGGCGCTCTACCAACAGACCGTCGATCAGGTTCGCTCAACGATCGACGACGCCTATCGTACCAAGACTTCCGGGCAGGCCCAGTTTATTGCACTCACGGCCATCCTCAAACTGCGGCAGGTCTGCCTTTCGCCCCGCCTCCTTACGAAGCAAACCGATGAGACCTCCCCTAAGCTCGGCTTCTTGGTAGAGCGGCTCCACGTCTTGCGCGATGAGGGGCACAGCGCCCTGGTATTCTCGCAGTTCACCAGCTTTCTGGACCTCGTGCAGGAAGCATGCACGCGGCATGGGCTGTCCTACCACCGGTTGGATGGGTCTACGGCGTCGGCTGCGCGCAAGGCCCGCGTGACGGCGTTTCAGACCAGTGAACAGCCGAGCGTGTTTCTCTTGAGTCTCAAGGCGGGAGGGCAGGGGCTGAATCTCACACGAGCGAGCTATGTCTTTCATCTGGACCCCTGGTGGAATCCGGCGGTGGAGCGCCAGGCATCGGACCGCGCGCATCGCATCGGGCAACGGCAGACGGTCACGATCGAGCGGATTCTCATGCGCCACAGCATCGAGGAGAAGATGGTGGCGCTCAAGCAGCGCAAACTAGAGTTGTACGACGCGGTCATGGCCGGAGTGGTGCGGGGCTCCGGACAAGGCGTCTTGACGAAGGCCGACTTCGACTTCCTGCTCTCCCCGAGTGGGTGATCTCGCGGATTGTCGCTCTTCCGGCTCAGAGAGCTGCCGACTGCCCCCCGTTCCGATCTTTGCATTTATAGAATATGATTCCGAGATAGCTGTCGATTTCGAACAGTGGCGTGCGCTTAAAGAGGTTCGACGACGGTGCTAGGCACACAAGATCCCTGTGAAGCGCCGGTCAACCCGGAAGTGGAGATAGACAGGACGATGATTCAAGGGGAGGCACAGGACAGCTGGAGATAGAGGAGATGCCTTAATGTGCATCTCGGTTGAGATCAATTCTTGTATTCCTGGAAAAACATCTCGTCAATTTCGTATGACCGTTTGGGCACCAAGCCGAGTTCGTACTTTTCGAACATTTCAACGAGTGTGTCCCCATCGACAAGCTCTATCGGCGGAACTCCATCCCGTCTCGCCTCTCTCTTAGCGTCTAGCGTAAATGTCCCCGTTGTAATGATAAGTCCTTTGTCAGTTCGCCCATCCATGGCACCCCGAAAGTCGCGGACTTGCGAAGGAGTAACCGCCCCTTGGTATCGCTTACATTGAAAAAGGACGTTGAAACTGACAAAGGGATTAACTTTCAAAGTCCCTATGCCGTCGATCCCTCCGTCCCCACTCTTGCCGGTTACCGTGACTTGCTGGAAGCCTGATTCTCGAAGCAGCCGTTGAGTGAGCCTTTCGAATCCACTTGGAGGCAATGACTGGAGTACTTCAAGCAGCGCAGCTCTATGATCCTTGGGTTTTTCTTCGTCTGGAACATCCTCATCACGTTGCTGTACCTCTGATTCTTTCGCCTTCTTGGGACGATTAGCCTGAACGGACTTGAATATGTCGAGTGCATTGAGGGTTGAAAGATCCACGGACATCCCTTTGTCCGTGAGATTCCAGACTCCCCACTTCGATGATCCAAGATACCCAGTCCACACGAGATACTGACGTGCCCAGTGAACCTGGTTCTTTACTCGGGAAAGTCCGTTCTTATTGACGGCTTGTTGTTCTGTTTCTGTGACTTGTGCCACTTCCAGAGACCGGTCGACTATCTCTGACGCTGTTCCAGACCCTCCGAGGGTTCTCATAACCTGAATGATCGGATGAAAAAACCGGATGAATTCTGGACCTTTGTTCTGCCTCATCTGGCCTCTCTCTGGTTAACTATCGCAAAAGCCTGCGAGGGTGTCGCCTGTGTTCTGTAAGGGGAGGAAGTGTAGAAGGGAATGGGCGTCTTATCAAGCAGCCTCTCGCATTCAAAAGAGACGGTGAGGATATCGCTCATTTGAATGCTCAGGAAACAGTCTTTGTCCTGCAGTCCTTCAGCGTGGACGGAACTGAGTAATTATCTGAACAATCGCCTCACCTTCAGCAATGACCTTCAAACATAAGTCTAGGTCATCGCTTGTGTACGATCTACCGTCTCCGTGCCGTGCGTGGGTACAATGATCTGTC
>JANPKE010000553.1:0-1606 GCA_031425875.1 Nitrospirota bacterium | reverse complement strand
CATCGTTCAGACCCTCAACATACCCCAGAGGGTATACCTCGGCCCTTCGCTCGCTGCGGCCTCGCTGGATGTCTCGTTTGAACATCCTGTAATACGCCTGATATGGGCTTGAAATGCCTCGCCGTCCTTCAATCGCGGTTTTCTTATCAGATTGTTATCTGTACCAGTCTTTTCTTCCTAGTTACAGCCTGCACGGAGAACGAAACGCCTCCTCAATTGGATGCGTACGTCTATCCGAGTGTTCCGGCATCGACTCGATGTGAAACTGGCGTGCGTCCAGGCCTCGCGGGTGCAATCGACGGGAAAGTATCGGCTGACGGCATTCGGTATATGGTTCGCACACCGTCCAACTATGACCCGACATTTGCCCATCCTCTTCTGATGGTCTATGCGCCAGCCGGACAGGGTCGCTGGGCATCGGAGCGGTTCGCTGGGCTCACGACCGCAGCGACCGGTTCAGGGTTTGTCGTGGCCTATACCGATCACAAGCCGTTGAATATTTCGACCATTGAACAGCTTGGCGTCATTCCTGGTCTCGTGGCAAAGGAATGGTGCATCGATGAGAGCAGGGTATCCGCCACCGGTCATTCAGACGGAGGCACAGCATCCCTGATGCTGGCCGTGCTCGAGCAGACCAAGAAGGTGCCGACCGCGATTGCACCGAGTGCTGCTGGGGTGACCGGCAAAGACCTTGAGGCGTATCAATGCCGCGCTCCAATCCCGGTCATGATCATGCACAGCACTAACGACAAGTTGTTTCCCGGCTGGGGAACTCAAACGTCAGCCTGGTGGGCGGGCTGTAACCATTGTGATGTCACCAAGACGAAGAACGTTGAGGGTGGGTGTCTTGCCTATCAAGGTTGTGCGTCGAATGGCCCAACGCTGTATTGTGAGGGAACCGGCAGCCATCGTGACTGGCCCAATCTCAACCGTGTCATGCTGGAGTTTTTTGCGCATCCAGAAAAGTTTCAGTGAAGTCTGGACGGCAGGCCTCTCTCATCATTCGGATCTAGCCTTGTGTCCCTTTCGTTCCTATGATAATCCGTTCGCCCTGAGTCCTTCGACTGGCTCAGGACTTGTTCGAAGGGCTTACCGAAATCGTAATTCTCGGACTCTATTAGGATGGAACAGCAAGGACTCATCGTTGGGCTTGTGATCATCGGATATCTCTTAGGAGCTGTCCCGTTCGGCGTCGTTATCTCAAAGGCGATGGGCCTTCCCGATCCGCGCACAGTCGGGAGCAAGAACGTCGGATTTACCAACGTGCTGCGTGTCTCGGGGAAAAAAGCCGGCATCCTGACCTTGATCGGGGATATGGGCAAGGGCTGGATGATGGGCTTTGTCGCGACGCAGCTTTTACAAACAGAGTGGGCGATTCTGGCCGTTGCACTTGCTCCATTTCTAGGACATCTCTTCTCACCGTTTCTTGGATTCAAGGGTGGGAAGGGTGTGGCGACTGCGTTGGGCTCAGTCCTCGGTGTTGCGCCGCTGATCGGGCTCTTGCTTCTGTTGGCCTGGATCGGAGCATTGGCCCTGTGGCGCTACTCCTCCGGCGGTGCACTGACCGCCTTCGGTCTCTTTCCTATCCTTGCTGCCTCTCTTCGAC
>JANPKE010000552.1:0-7560 GCA_031425875.1 Nitrospirota bacterium | reverse complement strand
ATCCCGAAGAGAATCTTGTCCATCCGGCCGCGCAGTCCGAGCACTTTCGAGGGGCCAATTATTGTGCCGCGTGTCATTTCGACAAAGTGAAGGATGTGGCGCAGAAGAATCTGCCGGGAGAAATTCTTGAGGGAACAATCTGTCAGGATTGCCACATGGAGCCCTCGACCGGCAGTTCCACGTCGAGACGTGGGGCCATGACGAGAGCTATCGGACGCCACTGGTTTCGGGGTGTCGTCGTTGCCGGTACGATGCTCAAGAATCGGAATCTGCAGGCGGAATGGATGCCTCGTATCGATGTGGATGTAAAGAAGACCGGCACGATGGTCGAGGGAACTGGGATTGTGAAGGTTGGCAGTCTCCCGCACAGTTTTCCCGATGGCGATCCGGTGCTGAAACAGTTCTTTCTGACTGTCACAGCGAAAGACGCGGCGGGCAAGATGTTAGCTGAAGAGACGAAACAGTTTGGTTTGCCGTACGACAAAATCCTTCGAGGTCCGATTCCTGATCCCTTCATCAAGGGTGGCAATACGAGAAAGGTCCCATTTTCACTGGCCCTCCCAGCCGGCACAGCCGCCGCGTCGATTGAAGCCGTGCTCACCTATGCGCTCATTCCGACGCCCGAGCCTATGCTGACGGACAAGTATCTTGCTTCCTTGCAGACTGAGAAAGAACGCGAAGAGGCGAAGCAAATCATCCAAGAATATACCCAGCGGCATTTTCTGACTTATCGTGTCAAATCACTTTCCTGAAAACGCTGTGACCGTGAGACGGTCGCATTTCTCGAGTGCGGTGAGGCTCATCTTCGTCCTGGTAATGTATGCCGTTTGGGGATCTGATGGCGCGGTCATTTCCGCTCAGGCACAGACTGCAGCCAGTCAGTCTTTGATCGAGAAAACCTTCCCCCATTCAACCAAATGCAAACGGTGTCACGAACGAGTGTATGAAGAGTGGGAAACCTCGCCTCTGGCGAAGTCCATCCATTCTCCGGCGTTCCGTGCCTCGCTCGATGCGTATCTTAAATCCCCAGGTGGAAAAGACAAAGCTGCATGTTTCCGCTGCCATGCTCCGCATGTACGGGAGTTCCAGGATCATGCGCAGCTCTTTGTGGATCAAGCGAAGGCAGGCGACCCCTCCTTGGATGGTGTCGCTTGCAGTCAGTGCCACTTGATCAGGCAGGTCGATCGGGCCAAGCATCCCCCGGAACCAAAGTATGAGATCGGCGGCAAGACGCTTTACGGACCCTACAAGGACTTCGTCCAGAACCTGGCCCATCAGTCGATGGAATTGAGCCTGTTTCAGAAATCTGATCTCTGCCTGAACTGTCATCAGTCGGTGCTGTCGGCAACGAACTTGGGCAAGGCCAACGATTTGCTCGGGAACTGGGATCAGAGTCGGGCCGTCAAGTCCGGCAAAGAATGCCAGACCTGTCACATGCCTCAGCAAGTAGGGGAATCTGCCAACGGGGAAAAGAAACGTACGATCGCCAATCATAGTTTCCCTGGACGCATCGGTAAATTACGCCAGGAAGCGGCGAAGCTGGATATGCAGACCAGGATCAACGGCGACAAAACGACTGTCTTGGTCAAGGTTCAAAGCCTAGTGCCGCATAATCTGCCTGCTACTCATCCGGCCTGGGCCGCGGTGGTTCTCAACCTGGACATCAAAGGGAAGAACCTCAAGACGGTGTTTTCTGACAAGCGTATCTATGGTCGTACGTATCTAGATGCCCAGGGACAGCCGACGATCTTTGACTTCGAAGCGGCGAAAGTCGCTGAAGACACGGTCTTGAAACCAGAAGAGACGAGAGAAGAAGTGTTCACGTTTCCGACGCCGAAGGACACCAAGACCTTCGACGTCGAAGTCGGGCTTAATTACGCGCCATTGAATGGCCCTTCCTCGTTCCTCCAGCGCGTTGAAGCTGAGTCATCACAGGGATCACAAGATCCAGTCTTCCAACCGATCGAGATCGTGAAGCGCACAGAGAATATCCCGGTCGGCAAGTAATCATTGCTCGCTGGGAGTAAAGTGGATTCCGCGACCAAGTTTCGGGTTTCTCGTTTCGAGTGTCGTGCTCGAAAGCATTGTTTTGTTGAACCGTGCAACTCGAAACCCGAAACTCATGCTGGTGCCTATCCCAGTTTTTCCCGTGGCTTGCCAGGTCCTTGGGAAGTCAGGACAATCACCAACCTGTTTGGAGTGTGGTCACTATAATACCCTGATCAAGACACTCTCTAGTAAAGCCAGCGCCTATGTCCACAGCATCGGAATACTCCGCACCACTCGTCAAAGGGCTCAAGGCCGCTGGTGTTGCGTTCGAGGATGACGGAGGCCAACTGAAGATTCCGGCTCGGCACGCCGATGTCGGAGATCTTTTAATCAATTTCGATGACGGTGAGATCACGGTGTACGTCGGAAATTTTACACATTGCCACTTCCCTCCATACCAGGGGTCGGATACATATGCTGGGAGAACTGCCAAGGACTGTGTAGAAGACGCACTTGACTACATCTGTGGCATCTTGAGCGACCAATGGGTCCTTTGGTCCTACCCTGGAGGTGCAGGCGGCAGTTACCGCCTTGGCGCGGAAGATGATTCGATGGAAGACGCACCTCTCCCGAGTGAGGGTGTGATCCGATATTTGTGGTCTGGTCCGTACGATGCGCGGCCTAACAAATAGCTGGAGCGTACGCGTGAAGCATGAAGTGCCAAGCTCAAGCCGATGCAGGTGCGGCGCTCAGCTCAACTGCAAAGCGCTTGCGCTCGATTGTGTGGTTAGCCCTGGATAGCCCCGATACAGATTGCATGTGCGACGAACCGGCCGTACGGCACGTCGCGGCATTGCTCCCAACCCGACTCGACCCAATAATTCTGCTTGGAAATCCGTTTGAGGAAATGTTGGGTCGTGAATGGACTCTTACCGTTGTTCTGTAAATAATCGAAGTAGCGGTTATACCCGATCGGTAGGCTCGCCACGAGCTGGCCGGACGGAGCGAGGCATGTGGATCGCAGATGATCGATCGCCTGCAGCAGTTTGATTGGTTTCTGTGGTTGTTCGTCCCACCCGACATGCTCCAAGGTCGAGATGCTGATAATCAGATCATATTTATCCTGAGGGACAAACTCGACGATATCCGTATTGATGACACCGACGCTGACCTCATATTTGTCGACGACCTCATGATGAATGGGAAAATAGTGAGATAAGACGTTGCCCACTTCGAGTATCCGCTTGCCTTCATGTTTGAGGAGAAGTTCACGGAAAATGGGGATCTCGACGCCACGCTCGTTTTTCCAAGTCCTGTTATACGGATGATATAGGTACTCGTACTCCCGACCGTCGAACCGGAATGTCTTGGTTCTCACGCTACGGGTCAGCGTCATCTTCATGGCGCGCCAATAGCGTCTGAATGCATTGTCGTCGCCGGCAGCAGCGCTGGTGTAATCGTAGGTGTAGGGCATGAAGAAACTGATTACTCGAAGACGATGCGCGATCCTGGCGATTTCATCTTGAAGATCTGCAAGGCATTGTAAATGCCCTTGGCTGGATGGTTCAGGATCAGGCGTGAATTGGTGATGTGGGTGTCGAGCAGCTCATACTGTCCGCCGCTGTAGTAGAGATCACAGTCGTCGATCTGACAGTTCTTGTAGACGTGATTGTCCAGAGAGAGCTTCGCCTGCGAAAAGGTCTGCCCATCGATAATGATATAGCTCGGTTCAAATGCCATAGGTCCTCTACTTGGCGGACTATAGCAAAGTTGGCAACAATCGTAAACCAGCTCGATGAGAGTGCTGTTCCATGAAACGTCTGGAAGGAATTCTAATTCGGGACGATCCGAGACACGGTGCCACCATTGGTTAGGATATAGAGCTCTCCCAAGCCGTCCTGGCCGAAGCTGGTGATGGAAGCGGCAGCCAGCAGCGGCCATTCTGTTTGTTCGAGAGCGGAGCCATTATTGAAGCGGAAACTACGGACAAAACCGGCGCAGAAATCGGCGTAGAAATAGCTGCCTTGGATTGCCGGTGCTGCTTGGCCTCGATAGACGTAGCCTCCTGTCACTGACGCTGCACAAGGATTGTTTGTGTGAGGATAGTCGAGCACCGGCAAGGCTAGACCCCCGTTATTGCAGTTCGTCGTAGGATTGAAACAAACTGATCCTTCCATGAGTCGCCAGCCGTAATTCAGTCCGCGTCCGGCATTGGGGCCTTGTGACACATTGATCTCCTCTCGGGCACCTTGGCCGACGTCTCCGATATACAGAACAGCTCCATCAAACGAAAAGCGCCAGGGATTCCGCAAGCCGTAGCTCCACACCAGCTGATCCCCTCCGCTGAGGACAAAGGGATTGACTGTTCCACTTGTGCAGGCTGTTCCTGGGGTCGTCGGATCGATCCGGAGAAGTTTTCCTAGCCGGCTTGTGAGATTCTGAGCATTGTTGCTCGGGTCCCCTGAACTTCCCCCATCTCCAACCGCTGCGTACAGACAACCATCCGGTCCGAATGCCAACATGCCTCCGTTATGGTTCGCGAAGGTTGGATGGGGAATGGAGACTAAGATGACCTGTGAATTTGGGTCAGCGACGTTGGGGTTTGTTGACGACACGAGAAACCGGGCGATGGTGATTGCGCCATTGGCATCCGTGTAGTGGACGTAGAACCGGCCATTGGCGTTGTAGGTTGGGTCAAAGGCCAGTCCCAACAATCCTCGTTCCCCTCCGCTCGTGATACCGGTCACGGTCAGAAAAATCGAGAGCACGCTACCAGTTGCCCGATCGAGAACTCGAATGGTGCCACCCTGTTCGACAACGAACAGGCGAGTCTGGTCTCCAGGGGGAGTGGTGAGGAACACCGGCGAGCTCAGATTGTTTACGATGGTTTGGAGTTTGAGACTGGTAGAAGTCGGGGCAGCGGTCTGCGTATCACTGTCGCTCCCGCATGCAGCCAGGAGGCTGATGAGGCACAGACAAAGAGTCATGCAGGTGATCGCCTGTCTCATGGTTGCACCTTCCTCCTGTTTGAGCGACGATCTGTATCCTATCATTGCTAGCGGTGCCAAATCGCTAGCACCGCCTTAGGATCCCATGGATAGAGGATTGTGGAGTCCTGACGCCCCCTTTCTACTCTCCAGATGGCGGGGCGGCTGTTTCTGAGCGTCTCGTATTTGGTCTTGATCCTGCCAGTTCAACTCTAATAGAATGGGCACGTTTTTCAGGCAGTTAGCTTCGAGTTCAACTCCGCACCGTCTTAGGTTTCCCCACTCATGCATCTACTGTTGGATGGGTTGAAGCCACGGAGAGCCGTGTGACAATAAGGAGTGCGCTTAACCAGCAGGAGGACTACCAGTGAGTGATTCAGCGATTGTAACGTTCGCACTCATAGCCGCTGTTGCCGGTATTGCCTATGGGCTGTACCTGGCGATGTGGGTGTTCAAGCTCGACGCCGGCAACGCGAAGATGCAGGAAATTGCGAAGGCTATTCAAGAAGGTGCCAGCGCCTACATGAACCGGCAATACAGGACTGTGGGTGTCGTTGCCGCGGTACTCTTCGTCATGCTCTGGGGTGCTGGGGCCGCTTCCGACAAGTTTGGCTTGCTGACGGCAGTCGGCTTTTTGGTCGGTGCGGGAGCCTCGTCGATTGCCGGCTATGTGGGGATGATTATCGCCGTGCGCGCCAACGTGCGGACCGCGCAAGCCGCGCACAATGGCATGAATGCCGCCTTGACCGTCGCGTTTCGAGGGGGTGCGGTGACGGGTCTGTTGCTGATCGGCTTGGGACTTTTGTCGATTACGACTTTCTATATGGTCGCGCAATCAATAGCTGGGCAAGAGAAGGCCATTCATGCCTTGCTGAGTCTTGGATTCGGCGGCAGCTTGATCTCGGTCTTTGCCCGTGTTGGTGGCGGCATCTATACCAAGGCTGCGGATGTGGGTGCGGATCTCGTCGGTAAGGTTGAAGCGGGAATTCCGGAAGACGACCCTCGCAACCCAGCGGTGATCGCCGATAACGTGGGCGACAACGTCGGTGATTGCGCCGGTATGGCAGCGGACCTGTTTGAAACCTACGCCGTGACCACAGTGGCGGCGATGGTGTTGGCTTTTACGATGTTTAAAGGGGCGACTGCCCCAATTCTGTATCCGTTGGTCTTAGGGGGCGTGACTATTTTCGCGACGATCATCGGGGTTCTTTTCGTGAAGGTGAGCCCGGGTGGGGAGGTCATGACGGCGCTCTACAAGGGGCTGTTCGTGGCCGGCGGGATCGCTGCCGTGGCATTTCTCCCGATCACCCTCATGATCATGGGCGGGGTAGGGGGTGTCAGCGGCTTCAGTTACTACATCGCTGCATTGATGGGATTGGCGGTGACGCTGGCGCTTGTATTCATTACCGATTATTACACGTCGAAGAACTATGAGCCGGTGCAATATATCGCCAAAGCGAGTGAAACTGGCCATGCGACGAACATCATCGCGGGGCTGGCGGTCGGCATGCAGGCGACTGCGGCGCCGGTGGTGGTGATTGCGGCGGCGATCCTGGGTAGCTTCTGGGTCTGCGGCGGCGCGGAATCGGGAGGCCTGTTCGGTGTGGCGGTGGCGGCGGTCTCGATGCTGTCGATGGCCGGGATTGTCGTGGCGATCGATGCATTCGGTCCGATCACCGACAATGCAGGCGGCATTGCTGAAATGTCGCATCTAGGCAAGGAAGTTCGGGACATCACTGACCCGTTGGATGCGGTCGGCAATACGACCAAGGCGGTGACAAAAGGCTATGCGATTGGGTCAGCCGCGTTGGCAGCGGTGGTATTGTTCGCGGAATATTCTCGTGAGGTGGCGGCCATCAATCCCGCGCTGGCGGCATTCGACCTGTCCAACCCGAAAGTGTTGGTCGGTCTGTTCCTGGGTGG
Organism: Nitrospirota bacterium; assembly: GCA_031425875.1. Lineage (GTDB taxonomy): Bacteria > Nitrospirota > Nitrospiria > Nitrospirales > Nitrospiraceae > Nitrospira_D. The sequence goes on along the minus strand of JANPKE010000552.1, from coordinate 661 downwards.
CATGTTGCCCTTCATCTTCGGGGCGCTCTGTATGAGGGCCGTGGGCGAAGCCGGCGGTTTGATCGTGGAAGAAGTGCGGCGGCAGTTCCGGACGATCAAGGGCATTATGGAAGGCACGGGGAAGCCTGACTACGCAACCTGTGTCGATATCGTGACCCAGGCCGCGATTCAAAAGATGATGATCCCTGGCTTGATCCCGGTGGTGTCGCCGATCATCGTCGGATTAGTGCTGGGTCCGCAAGCCCTCGGCGGCGTGTTGGTCGGCAGCATTGTGACCGGTCTGTTCGTCGCGATTTCGATGACGAGCGGCGGCGGGGCTTGGGACAATGCAAAAAAGTTTATCGAAGAGCAGGGGTTGAAGGGCACCGACACGCACAAGGCAGCGGTGACTGGCGATACGGTCGGGGACCCGTACAAGGATACAGCGGGACCGGCGGTGAACCCGATGATCAAGGTCATCAATATCGTCGCATTGCTGATCGTGTCTTTAATCGTCTAATAAGGGGCGGTTGCACACTCGGTACCATACAGGTTCACTCACATGAGGAAGCGCCGTGTGCCAGCGGGGTCACCGCGCTTTTGGTTTATACCCATAGTGGTGAAGGGGTTAAGTAACCAGGAGTATGGTGAGTTTTACCTTGGGCATTGTCGGGTGGTAGCG
>JANPKE010000551.1:0-7395 GCA_031425875.1 Nitrospirota bacterium | reverse complement strand
GAATGGTGGTAGGCCATCACCATCTCATAGTCCTCGTCTTTGGAGATAGGGAATCCCTGGCCGTCCTTATAGACTTGATGGGGTAGGAATTCCCGAAGCGTTCCGTCGCGCTCAGCATCCGGAATAGTCCGGAGAAGGGTCTGTTTCTTGGTCTTATTCTCCAGGGCGATCAGGAGCAATTCATCGTGGCCGTGCGGATACGCGTATTTGACGCAGCCGTCCATACTAAACTTCAGTGGAGCCGTACGGACTTGGACACCCGGCCCGATTTCAATCCCTTCATCCGTCTGATCCGCAGGTCGATCGCCGAACTTGGTGAAACAGACGATGTTGACGCCGACTTGATAGACGTCCATCGCTTTAACCGGTTTGGCCTTGGGGGCGAAATACATCGTAAACGTTGCGATGACATCTTTAGTGGGTGGGGCGCCGTGATAGAACGCGACCATTGTCATTAACTTATCGGTTGCTGAAAGTTGGACGCCGTATCCATCGGGGAATTGTGTCTCCGACATTTCGAGTCCAGCTCCACCGAAGAAGAGTGGCTCGCCGGGACAGGACACGCTGGGCTTGGTATTGTTGATCATCAAAATATGATGCAGGTAATTCCTCGGCAATTCCTTTCCATCGACTGTGGAAAGGGCCGACTTGAAGCCGATCAAATATTTGTCTTCTGGTAGCTGGAAATTGAATCGCGGCATGGAATCGCCCATATCGCCTTCACCATGGCCGGTTGGAAGGTCGATGGGGCCAAAGGTTAAAACCGCGGTATTTTCTCCATAGGTAATCTTTGAGCCCACCTGCTTTTTCAGGGTGGGGATGGCATGATGCTCATGGCCCCCGTCAGCGTAGGCTGATGAGATCATGAAGACGAGAGAGATAAGAAGAACGAGGGACCTGCGCATAAGACCTCCCAGAGGAAGTGAAGCGGTGATGGTAAAACCGGACTCCGATGTCATTGGTATGGCTCAGAAAGAACAGACTGGCTCATTGAGGGATTGCCGGTGGTGATGTGGCCTTCTTCCAGTGGTACGTGCCGCCGTGTTCCTTTGGCGGTATATTCTTTCTCGTATCGACTCGTGTGTACCACCAGATTCCTTTGGCTTGTGTGCCGTCTTCAGAGAGAAGAACCTCGAACCCGCCTTCGCGGTCGTTGCCAGGCTGATGCCAGGTGCCTTGCCACAGTCGGTTCTCAATTTTTGTTGTGACAAACCGTCCACCCTGCTGCGTGTAGGGGCCGTTTCCATTCTTGTCTAACGTCGCCTTGTAGCGTTTGTCATCCTCGACTTCGAGAATATCCCATTCCCCGATGACATCAGGCATGGCGGCTATCGTAGTACTGACAAGCTTTTGTGAGGCTGCCGCCGCGGAGGGAGAAGCAAGAGGCCCCCCAGGCTGCGCCGATCGGAATGATTCGTGCCACGACAGGAGTTGCCAACGGCCGGCACGGCGTTCGAGGACGCCGGTTTCTCTCAGGGGCAGGACCGTCCGCTTCATTGCGGATCCCTCGCCGACATAGCGGGTATAGTCGAGCTCCATCGTAAACCAAGCCAAATCGCCTTTCGTCCAGACTTTGAGCTCCGTAATTGGGATCTCAATCTTTTGCGTGTTGACAAATTCTTCACGCATTTCTCGTTCAAACTCCGGCCAGCCGACGTACTTGCGACCGCCCACTGTGTAACTCACGATATCGGCATCGTGAGCCATGAGGCGAGAAAGCGTTGGTAGATCTTTTTCCGCATTGGCCCGGACCATTTGGCGAATGGCTGTTTCGGGGTCGAGAGGATCGCCCGCGCCTGCAACTGCAGCACAACCGATCAATAGGAATAGACTTCCACAGATGAACGATCCCCGACGGGGCATAAGGGTCTCCATGTGCATGACAAGAGTCAAAAGTTTAGGATGCGCAGAAAAACTACACGGCCTGATTGGCCATGTCAACAACGAAGTAAGGTCAGGACCAACGAGGCGCGTCGACTACCACAGTGACGTTATCTTCGCCTCCCCGATCGAGCGCCGCGGTGACGAGGCGGTTGCAGACCTGTGTTGGGTCGAGCTCGCCTGCAGCGAACACAGTACGGATCTCATCGTCCTCCAACATCTTGGTCAGCCCATCCGAGCAGAGCAGGACCAGGTCCTCTGGGAGTAGGGGAAAGGCCTTGATGGTAGGGTCCACCGTCGAGCCCACCCCCAGGGCACGTGTCAACACATGTCGTTCTGGATGAGTCTTTGCCGTTTCTACCGTGAGGATACCGCGTTCTAGATATTTTTCGATCAACGTATGGTCTTTGGTCAGAGGGGTCAATGTTCCTGATCGAAACCGATAGGCACGACTGTCGCCGACATGGGCGAGGTAGGCGATCGGGGCGGAATCGGAGACGATCGCCAGTAGTACGATGGTCGTGCCCATCCCTTTCAGCTTGGATTTTGATCGAGCCTGATTGAGGATCGCTTCATGCGTTCGGCTGATCAGGTCTGTTAACACCTCCACAGAGGATGCTTGATCACTATAAAGCAGAGGGCTGGTGGTTCGTGCTTCGGCTTGTATGGTTGCGATGGCCGTTTGAGCGGCGACTTCGCCACCAACATGACCGCCCATTCCATCCGCGACGGCCCAGACACCCACCTCATCGAGGACGGCGAACGCATCTTGGTTCAGGGTGCGCACGAGTCCGATCTCGCTCTGACCGACGCCGATCCAGCTGCTCATTGGGAATAGGCCGGTTGAAGGGTGGTCGACAATGAGGAAGGGCCAAACCGTGACATCATGTCCTCATAGAAACGATCGGCAAGGAGTACGAGGTTTTCGGTATCCGCCCGGTTGTAGGTTAAGAGCGTATCACGAGCGATCATGTCACCTCCTCGCCACAGGAACCATAGGCGGACCGCATCCAATCCGTCGAGACCGCTGATGGTCCGGTTGCGCTCGATCCCCATTTCTTGTTCGATGTGTTTCAACCCTCCACGTAACGCAAGCCGACGGGCGGCAAAACAGAGGTCGAAGTGCAAGGTGGGAAAACGGAGATTAGGAAACTTGCTACGGAGGTAGGGAACATCAAAGACGGACCCGAAAAATGTCACAAGGAGGTCACAGTGATCAAGCTCCGTCTGCAACCGCTCTGTCGTCAGGGTTTCGCCACGAACCAGGCTTGTCGTTTTCCCTCCGTGATGAAGCCCAACCACAGTCACCTCTCCTGATTCCGGCGATGCGCCGGTCGTTTCGATGTCGAGAAAGCTTGCCCGAGATCGACAGGCTTCGTACACTCGCCAATGTTCTCGGCGTGGAAGGCGGGAGCCAAACATATGAATCTGTCCCTTCTCCGTCAGCGATTGCGCCTCTCGAAGCTCTTCATCGTACCAGGTTTTGCGCTGCGCGGAGAGGCCGGCTACGGACGGTCGATCCATGAAGCTTCGCCAATCGAGCAAGCCCTCTTGCCACCAACGCCGTTCCGTGACTGGCCCGATGCCCGGGAGGAAGATGAAGCTGGAAGTCAGCATCTCGTGGATTGTAGCCTTGATTTCGTATAGGAGACAAGCTACAGTTCGCAGCATTACGAAGAATGCAGTAAAGAAACGGGTGGGCCCACGATCGCATGACCGCGCCGGCGAAGAGAATTCGTATTACCGTGGGCGGAGTTCAGCTAGAGGCAGAACTCAGAAAGACAAAGACGGCTGATGAAGTCTATGCAGCACTTCCGGTCACAGCTGCCATCAGCACGTGGGGAGAAGAATTCTACTTCCCAATTTCCGGAGTCCGCGACTATCGAGAAACCGCGACGACCCAGGTGAAAGTCGGAGACATCGCCTTTTGGGGAGCAGGGAAAGTCCTGGCGATCTTTTTTGGAAGAACCCCCATGAGTGTGGGGGCCGATCCGGTCCCGGCTGATCGCGTGAATATCATTGGGACGATCATAGGGGATGCGACCAGACTTCGGCAGGTGATGGAAGTCCCGACAATTCATCTTGCACCGGGGTGAGGGCCATGCGGCTGTCCAAAGAGCGTGTACGACACATGGCTGAGAGCCTGACCGGTCGTCTCCAAGAGGAAGGCCACCTCGAACTCATCGGAGAGCGGAAGGGATTCGTCGAGGTATTAGAGCAGGCCATCACCTCTGAGTTATCCGTCGAGGATCGTGTGAATGCGGAAGTGCGGCAGCTGCTGAAGGCCTATGAAGAGCAAATTGATCGAGGGCAGGTTGATTACCAAAAGATGTTCCAGATGGTGAAACAGAAGTTGGTCCGTGAACGAGGCATCATCCTATAGGACGTGAAGCGGAAAAGGTGAACGAACAGCTGGGAGTTACCCAGGCCTCTTCACCGCTCACTGGTCATGTTTCACGTAGTTCGTAGTATGTTGAGCGAAGATAAGGCGAATCATCTGGCTCATGTCATCCTCACGGCCGTCAAGAAATATACCGGAGCGAGAGTGACGGGCAATGATGAGCGAGTATTGAAAGCGATTAAGCAGGCAGTGACCGCTGAATTGATGCAGGAACAGGAGATTGATCGAAGGGTAAAAGTCAAGCTGTCGTCGTATTCTCGGGGTATTGTTGAAGGAAGCGCGGAGTGGGATATCTTGTATCGCAAGACGTTCGAGGAAGAGACGCGCAAACAGACGAAGGCTTGAAGACCGAGTTTGTGTTGCCATGAGAAAAACCATACAACAATTGGCCATCTTGGGTATCGTGCTGGTACTTGTCGGCATGACGGCGTGTTCGCAGAAGCGCAAACCGCTCGTGCCGCTCCTCCTTGATAGCGAGGTGAAGGCGCAGGCCGCGGCACTGACGGAACAAGGAACGCAAGCCTATCAGGCGCGACAGTACGAGGAAGCTAAACGGTATTTCGAGCAAGCGGTCACGGCGGCTCCACAATCCGGGCCGGCCCATTACAACTATGCGTTGGCCTTGAATGCACTTGGCGATTCAGAAGTCGCCAGGCAACATTTTTTAGCAGCGGCCGACTTGTCTCCTGGAGACAAGACAATCTGGGACTCACCGGCGCTCTCACCGTATGGGAATCCTGAGAACAAGAACCGCACCAAGGATCGTCCCTATGGGACCCACCGACCGAACTTCGGCGGGATGCCGAGATATTGAAAAGGATGAATCTATGAGCAAAGAACTCGCGGTAGGGGATCAGGCACCGGAACTCTCAATTCCTGACCAGCATGGGAAATCCATGACCTTGAAGAGTTTCAAGGGCAAACAAATCGTCCTCTACTTCTATCCGAAAGACGATACCCCTGGCTGCACGAAAGAGTCCTGTGATTTTCGTGATGTGGAGTCGCAGATCCTCCGGGCGGGAGGCGCCATCGTGGGGGTGAGTTTGGATGGGAAAGAATCGCACCAGAAGTTTATCAAGAAATTCGGACTGCCGTTCCCGCTCCTCAGCGATGAAGATGCGGCGATCTCCAAGGCCTACGGCGTGTACAAAGAGAAGAATATGTACGGGAAAAAGTATTGGGGGATCGAGCGCAGCACGTTCGTCATCGATCTCGACGGCAAGCTCAAGGCGATCTTTCGGAAGGTGAGCGTCGATGGCCACGCGGACGAAGTGCTCAAAGCCCTGAAAGCCTAGCGTCTATACACGAATTCGTGATCTGTCCTTTTCTTGGTCAGTAAGGCGATGCGGCAGATATGAGTCAAACCCGCAAAGCCTCTTTTGCTCTCTTCCTTCTCATTGTTGCCTCGCCGAGTCTGCTGTTCGCTGCGGAGAAACGTCCCGCCGCGATTCTCGTCAGAGACGCGCTGACGGCTCCTGGCCAGCCGGCCACCCTAGAGGCCAAACTCATTTCAAAACGTCTCATGCTTATTGCTGCGCTTGGCGGGGAACCACTCGAACTCGTGGTGGATGGGAAGGTTGTCGCCACGGCGTTGACCGGCGGTGATGGTAGAGCCTTCTTTACCTATACACCAAAGGCGCAAGGTCTCACACCTGTCCACGTCCGCATTGGCAACACCCCACGAGTGGACCAGGCAGAAGGCCAGGCCAATCTGGCGGTGTGGGAGAAGCGGCAACCCACCCTCGTGATTGAATTGTCGTCACTGATAGAGGACCCAGTACCGAGTCGTGTCCCTCCCGTCGGCATCACGCTTGAATCGGAGCGTAGGCCAATGGCTGAGGTCGCCGATGAGCTTGGGAGGCTCACACAGTTTTACTATCGTGTCATCTATGTCGTGACGTTGCCTGTGGGAGGGGATGGGTTTCAGAAGAGCGCTGAAGCGAGGGATTGGCTCAAGAGACACAAGCTTCCAACTGGCTATGTCTTGGCGTTGCCGGCTGATGCGAACGCCTTGGGGGTAAAGATAGACGAGTTCCATGCTGCAGGATGGAAGACCATCAAGACAGGGGTCGGCCGATCTAAAGCATTTGCCGAGGCATTCCTGCAGCGTCGCCTCGACGCGATCCTGGTGCCGGAACCCACGAAGGGCGAGGTGCCCCGCAAGGCCAAGGTGGCGAAGGATTGGAAGGATGTGAGGAAGAAGCTCTAGCAGACGCGTCAGTGAGAATTGAGGGTCGACGTTCACGCCCGGTGTGATGAGTCTTTCGTGGGGCTGACAATCGGCCGTCGTATAGTCTGTGATGAATTGACGGATCAAGCCATCCAAGTCTCACCTGACGCTCCGTTTCGAAGATGACACGATACATCTTTGGGTTGCTGAAGCACTTTGAGTCGGAATGAAAACTCTGGGCCGTGACTGGAAGAATCAGCATGGCCACCAGAGGCTCTTGACCAGCAGTACCACCTGCGTCAACGGCACGTGATGATGGATCCGTTTGACGAGAGCGACCTCGTCCGTATTCAGCTCCACAATTGACCCAACGGGATAGATGCCGACGATTTGGATAAATCGTCGGAAACAGTCCCTCTGATCAGCCTCGGTTGCCACTGGGGCTCTGCGGGCTCGGAACCCGAGCCCGAACGGTACGAGCTTACCGGGTAGCGACGGTCTGGGACTCTCGAGCAGCCAGGCTCTTTCTTCGATTGTTGGAAATGGTGCGGTCAATAATGGCGCCGCAGTTCATGCATTTCCATGCATAGAAGACGAGAAAGAAATCCGAGAACCGCTCCAGCATCATCATCCCTTTACACTTTGGACATTCCATCGATTCCTCCTAGGGTGGTTAGGTTGCACAACTGCCAGTAAAGGTAAGCAAGACCTGCGCCATATTGTCATATGTCAGTAGTGCAAGGATTTGAGGAGTACGTAGTTACGCGTGGTAGATAATGTTCAGAAAATTGACGATGAAAGAGGACTCAGTCCGTCAATATGTTGTCAGTTGTGAATCTTAAAAAGGGTCGGGAGTCTTTGATAAGGTCGTGTTCTGTAACAATAGAGCGAGATAGGTGCTGATAGCTGCACAACTACAGTTGCGAATATATTCCTGCGACGA
>JANPKE010000550.1:0-4074 GCA_031425875.1 Nitrospirota bacterium | reverse complement strand
TGCACCGATGATCAAACGAGTCATTCTTCTCGTCATCGATGGGTTGGGAATCGGGGCGTTACCCGATGCGGTCGACTATGGCGATGCTGATGCCAACACCCTCATGCATCTCGCTGAGACGGTCGATGGCCTGAGTGTGCCAAATTTGGAGATGTTGGGTCTAGGGCAGATTGCTCCGATTAAGGGCGTACGGACTATGGTCCAGCCGAACGGTTCTTTTGGCCGACTGGGATTTGCCTCGCCAGGTAAAGATTCCGTCGTCGGATACTGGGAAGTCAGTGGGGTGATTCAGAAAGAAGCCGCGAAGGTCTGCAGCTCTGGCGTCCCCACCATGATCGTCGATGTCGTGGAACAGCTCTTAGGCAGAAAGTCGATCGGCCGAGGTCTCTCGTCCCTGGGGGTGATGCTCCGCCGACATAGTATGGAACACATGGCGACCGGAGCGCCTATTCTGTGGACGGACGGAGGCAATACGTGTTTTGTCGCTATGCATGAATCACTCATGGTACCGGTGGAATTCCAACAGCGATGTCGCGAGATTCGGAAAGCGGTGAAGGATGCGGGGATGCTCATTCGTGTCGTCGGGCAGCCGGTCATCGGTGGGCATGATGTGCTTCGGCCTCAAGCCGGGCGAAAGGACTATGTGAGCGAACCGCCGGGTGTGACGATGTTGGATGTCTTGAGCCGATCCGGCCAGATCACCATGGGGGTCGGAAAGATCTATGACCTCTTCAGTGGGCGCGGGTTTACCAAGGCCCTCCCGGTCGCATCGGCGATGGTGGCGGTGGATGAAGTGATCGGCATGTTGAATAAGATGCCTCGCGGTCTCATCTGTGCCAGTCTGGATCTGCTGTCGGAAGATGCTGGACAGTCGGCCACCGCCCTGCAAGAATGTGATCGCCGCCTTCCAGATTTGTTTGAGAAGTTGCGCCTCGGCGATATGGTGATCGTAACGGGTGACCATGGACGAGATTTCTCATTGCCGGGACGGACCTCCACTCGAGAGTATGTGCCGGTCTTCGTGACCGGCCCCAAGTTGGCCCAAGGCGTCGATTTGGGAAGTCGATCAACCGCCGCCGATGTGGGGCAGACCATTGTGGAGGCACTTCAAGCCGAACGATTACCGGTTGGTGAGAGTTTCTTGGATGCGCTCAGACTAGGGTAATAGCAACGGGTGAGGAGCAGGGGGCGGGCGAGCGATGTCGTATGAACAGAAGTTAACACAACTGGGTCTTGAATTGCCGGCTCCTCCAAAGCCCGTGGCTAACTATGTGCCGGTCGTCAGGACGGGTGACTTGTTGTTTCTCTCCGGTGTGTTACCCTCGCGCGATGGGCAGCTCATCATGACCGGCAAGCTTGGGCAGAATCTGTCTATCGATCAGGGGATGGAAGCCGCACGAGTGGCCGTGTTGAATGGATTAAGTATCATTCGACAGGAAGCCGGTTCCCTCGATCGAGTGAAACGGATCGTCAAGATGGTGGGCCATATCGCTTCGGCCCCTGGGTTTACGGATCAACCTCAAGTGCTGAATGGTGCCTCGGATCTGCTCGTCTCGCTGTTCGGTGATGCTGGTCGACACGCGCGCGTCGCTGTCGGGGCCGCAGAACTTCCCCGCCAGGCTCCTGTGGAAATTGAATTGATCGTGGAACTCGCCTAGTAATCCTGCTGGTGTCTCTTCAGAACACGATAAGAGCTTCACGTAGGACTGCACTAGCGGCTTCAACGGTCTTCGACCGGCCGCGGATCGCATGATGATATGAGTGGCATGAGCGGGTATAACGAAACTGAGCTGCTATGTGGTTGATGCTCGTGTGGCAATAAAGTACTAGCGGTTCGATTTGCCAGCCTTGCGCACTTGACTCTGAAAAAAAACGCTTGTTAAAGTCGGTTATGCTTTTGATGTGGCCCCCATTGTGCCTTCCTCCTTCCCAATAGGCCATCCATGGATAGAATTGTCATTGTAGTAGTCTTTCTCTCGTGTGTCATTCTAGGTGAGGTGGTAATCTCGCCGGCGCATGCCGGGAGGACTGGCATTGAACTGTCTGCTCGGTCTGTGACACCTGGCGCGACGTTGGTCCTGAGCGGGAAAGGGTTTGGAGCCTTTAAGTCGACCCAGTTCAACAGAGTCATCGTGAATGGAGTCCCGGCGTTAGTACAGCGATGGGACCGGGAGGTGATCGAGGTCAAGGTTCCCTTCAAGGCGACCAGCGGTTTTGTTGAGGTTCTGATCGGAAAGAAGAAATTGCTGGCCGGATTTTTGAATCTCGCGATGCCACGGATCGAGACCATCACGCCGACGGAAGCTGAACGGGGAGCTACGCTTCAGATCATCGGCCATCATTTTGGCCTCTCGGCGGGTGCGCGCGATCCGAATACCATGTTCGGTGTCAACGATGTGCTGGTTGGTGGGGTGGTGGTGCGTCCCAAGCGGTGGAAAGACGACAAGATCGAGCTTGAAATTCCGACGAATGCGGTGAGTGGGGATGTCCTGGTGCGATTGGCCTCTTCTGATCCGCTTCCGGACGGATCATGTTGTGCTCCGGTCGAGTATGCCGTGAGTAATGCCGTTCCGCTGACCCTGATTCCGTCCATTCGAGTGGATCCGGTCAGTGGACCTGTCGGTACGAAAGTGGTCTTATTCGGCCAGGGGTTCGGGCATACCAAAGAACTGACGGATGATGCGGTCCTGATCGGTAGACGGCCGACCGCGATCGCGCAATGGAAAGACGACGTCATTGTCTTTCATGTCCCGCTCGATGCGGAATCTGGTCCGCTGACTCTGAGGCATCAGGGGCGAGAACGGGTGCTTGCACAGTTTACGGTTCATGTTCCCCGCGTTATCTCCATGAGTCCCGCCAGCGCGCCCATCGGGACCTTGTTGCGTATTAACGGCGAGCACTTCGGGTTTTACTCAGAGAGCGGGCCGACGCCCTACAACTTCATGGATTTCAATACCGGTGAGAATCGCGTCGAAATCGGCGGCGTGCCGGCGGTGATCTATCGTTGGAACGACGACCGAATTGATGTCTGGGTGCCGTTCAGCGCGAAAACCGGCAAGGTTGTTGTGTATCGGAGTGCCCACACGCCGAATATCGACGGACTCTGCTGTACCGAACGGGGGATTCTCGCCATCGAGGCCGGGGACTTCACGCTTGTCACGCCGGTCATCGAATCGTATGCCCCTCAGGCCGCCGGATTGGATGCCACGGTGACCATTAAAGGTCGGGGGTTCGGAACGTTTCTCAAGACCGCTGAACATGCTGATTTAGGATTGAATCAGAAAGCCTACAAGCGGCGAGCTGACGTCGAAATCAACGAACCAGGCGAAAGTACAAATGTCGTCTCCAATGTGTCGCGGACGGAAGTGTTGTTTAACGGCGCCGCCGCGCTGGTTCAGTCATGGACCGATGAAGAGATCGTCGTGAAGGTCCCGCACCGTAACCTCTACGGGATCGGGAAGAAGGGTGAGTTTTTTGATAATCTGGCGACCGGCCCGTTGGTCGTGCGTCGAGGATCGTGGGATCTCCTTCTTGATGGAACGTGTTGTTCGCCGAAGAAGTGGATCACGCTTGAAGCCGGACCGTTCACCATCGAAGCAACAGGGCTTCCTGATACAGGCTACTGGAATAACAACAGGCCTGACGCGAGTACCAATCAATAATGCTAGTGTGGTTCTCTCTCGGTCGCGCTCATCGTCGGAACAGTGTCGCGACGCTCGTTCTCCTGCTCGGTATGATTGTTCTGATTCCTCCATCAGCTGGGAGTACAGACACCAACAATTTCGTCACCATCCAGGCGAGTAACACAAAATCAACCTTGATGAGTATTCAGTTCCGTACACTCCAGAATGGGTGGGTGGTAGGAACTGGAGGCACCATCCTGAACACCAACGATGGCGGGAAGAGATGGAAGCGACAGACGAGCGGAACGTCTACCTTGCTAACGTCCGTCTTCTTTGCCGACTCCTCGAAAGGATGGGTGACGGGGGCTGGGGGATTTCTGAGCCGCACGACGAATGGGGGAGAGTCCTGGCTTCCACAACCCTTGGATACTCAGCAGGCACTGTACGGAGT